>JABEUT010000214.1 GCA_013044305.1 Bacteroidia bacterium | reverse complement strand
GGGGGAGCTTCTCTCTATCTTTTTACCGACGGGTATGCCGACCAGTTCGGCGGACCAAAAGGTAAAAAATTCAAGTACAAGCAAATGGAAGAACTCCTTATAATGAATGCAGACAAAAGCATGGCTGATCAAAAAAATATCCTTGAACAAAAATTGAAAGAGTGGAAAGGAAACCTTGAGCAGGTGGACGACATATTGATAATTGGCATCAGGATATAATGCCCTGTATAAATCCATCCTGTAGGCTTCTATGGCTTTTTGCACTAACTTTGCTGAAATAAAACAAATCTGTTTAATGGCTGAAGAATATAAGAAACCTGCTTACGATTCATGGAAACTTGGAGTTTCATTGGGAATTATCGCCCCAATTGCCACCTTCTTATCCTATTATTTTTACTCAAGCCGCCGGATCCCTTTCGCACGCTTTGTTGACAATCTGCGCCTTGGAGAGGTATTTTTGCCGCTCATAAGCCTTTGTGTTGTGCCAAACCTGCTCATCTTTTTCATTTTTATATGGACTAAAAAGGACACCTCGGCGAAAGGCGTTATCCTTGCCACCATCTTATACGCCCTTTACGTGGCTGTAATGAAGGTTATCTGAAAGAAAAATTGGCACCTTTAATGGAAAACAAGAAATATAAACCTGCAAATGTCTTCACCTGCCCTCCAATTGTGATTTTGGTCTGATGAAGTACTATATCATAGCAGGCGAAGCATCGGGCGATCTCCATTCGTCCAACCTTGTTAAAAGCATCAAATTAAAAGATCCGCATTCCGAGTTTCGAGGATGGGGCGGTAATCTGATGGAGGCCAATGGCGTTGAACTTATAAAGCATTACCGCGACCTCGCCTTTATGGGCTTTGCCGAAGTTATTAAACACCTTCCGACCATTTTTAAAAATATTGAATTCTGCAAAAAGGATATACTTGACTATAAGCCCGACGTATTAATACTGGTAGATTATCCCGGATTTAATCTGCGAATAGCAAAGTTTGCCAAAAGTGCCGGTTTCCGAGTTGTCTATTATATTTCGCCGCAGGTATGGGCATGGAAATCATCGAGGGTGAATCTTATTAAACAAGTGGTGGACAAGATGATTGTCATCTTCCCATTTGAGCCAGAATTTTATGCCGGCTTTAATTATACGGTAGATTTTGTGGGGCATCCTCTGCTTGATGTTATACCTGACAGCCCGCAAACCGGCGAGGACTCATTCAGGAAGGATCATAACCCGACTGATAAACCAATTATCGCCCTTTTGCCCGGCAGCCGTAAACAGGAAATTTCAAACATGCTCCCTGTTATGATACAGGCAGCAGAACATTTCCCTGCATATCAGTTTGTGATAGCAGGCGCCCCTTCGGCGCAAAAAGAGTGGTATGTACCCCACCAAGGCCATGCCAACATCAGCATCGTATATAACAACACCTATGACATTCTGCGCCATGCCTCGGCAGCCATGGTTACATCGGGTACTGCAACCCTGGAGGCGGCTCTATGGGGAGTGCCGGAAATGGTTTGCTACCGTTCTAAAGGAATAACAGGCGCTATTTCATATTTTCTTGCAAAACAATTGATAGGGCGGAAACTGAAATTCATTGCCATAGTAAACCTTATCCTGAGCCGCGAGGCGGTTAAAGAGTATATACAGAATAAGCTCACTGCAGAGAACCTTGCCGCCGAACTCAAAAAAATAATGGAAGACACAACGTACAGGAAGCGTATGCAGGAAGACATGAAAGAGATACGAGAGAAATTGGGAGGCCCCGGCGCATCCGACAAGGCCGCCTCCCTGATAATTTCGATGCTAAAGAAATGAATACCCTGCCATATATCAGGGGGAAGATGAATGAGCGGGGAAAGAAAACTCACCGTCGCGGAACCTTTTTCCTGTCTTTTATTTTCATCTCCATTTTTTATGCCTGCCCTGTCCAGTCAGTTAATATCAGCGTTGAAATATACGGCGACAAGCCGGTGAAGGCAGCCATTTTCGCGCCGTTCACAGGCAGGTACATTGTTCAGGCCGATGGAAAAACAATAGACACATGCGCTAAGGGAAGCGTGTTCGAGATAGGGATGATGCATGACTCGGTTGTTTTAAAGGCGCCCGGCAGTATGATAGGAATATTCTCGGAGGTGCATTTCCGCGGTTGCGGCGACAGGAACCAGTTTAATATAAAACCATTAGCGGCAACGGCAACGCGGCTTTACGATGACGACCTCACGGCTACAGTAAACGGCACATCACTGAAACTGGTGAACATAGTGCAGGCGGAACATTATATAGCCGGCGTTATTGAATGTGAAGCAGGCAGAAGAAGACCGCCCGAATATTTTAAAGTGCAGGCCATTATCTGCCGTACCTATGCTCTAAGCAACCTTGCCAAACACATAGCCGACGGGTTTGAATTATGCGACGGGGTGCATTGCCAGGTTTACAGAGGAGCCGCTACCACCTCTGCCGTAATAAACGCGGTAAGCGAAACAAAAGGCATGGTGCTGGTTGACCAGAATAGCCAGCTGATTGTGGCGGCGTTTCATTCCAATTGCGGCGGATATACCCTTAACTCGGAAGATGTATGGAGCGCGCCGCTGCCATACCTGAAAGCCATACGTGATACCTTTTGCCTGAATATGCCCGATGCGCGCTGGGAAAAAACATTCCCAGCCGAAGAATGGAACAGTTATCTCAAGAAAAAAGAAAAAAACCTGAAACCCGATTCTCTCCGCCGCGAAGCTTATTGGGATTCTATACCCGAGTACAGTCGCATATTTTTATATGACAGGGGCTACACCATTCCGCTGAAAGAAATCCGCGCCGATCTGAACCTTAACTCCACCTATTTCTCCATTGTAAAAGACGGGAATGAGGTTATCCTGCACGGCAGAGGCTTCGGGCACAGAATAGGCTTGTGTCAGGAGGGAGCCATGCACATGGCGCAACTCGGT
>JABEUT010000213.1 GCA_013044305.1 Bacteroidia bacterium | reverse complement strand
CCGGCAAGGCAGTTAAATTAATATTGCTTGTTCCGCTGCTACAATTCAGGGTGGCCATTCTTTCCCCGGGTACATTATAAATTTCCACGCGGTAGGATTTCCAGCCTTCGGCGGACGGCGGTGTCTCTATAGTTATGTTTCCGTGCGACGGGTTGGGGTATATTTTAATGCTGTTCAGGTCAGCCGTAAGGGCTTCATTGCCCAGGTAAGCGAAGGTATATTGAGCCACGTGGTTTGCTGCTATCCCCCCGGCATGAATAAATTCGCCTCCTGCGTACAAATTCTTGTTATACATGGCAAGGGCAAGCACTGCGGAGTCGGTTCCGGCGCCTAAGGCCGACCATGAGGAGGAAGAAGTATTCCAGGCTGCAATATAGTTTGCCGGAATGCCGCCTGCAGCTGTAAAATAGCCGCCTGTATACAAGTAGTTACCGTTGGAAACCAGAGCGGATGCGCCCCTATTTAGTCCGTTGCCTAACTTGCTCCATGTGGTGCCGTCCCACCGGGCTATATTATTTGCCTGCAATCCGCCGGCTTTACTGAAAGTTCCTGCCACGTATAGCGAACCGTTACATACAGCAAAGCTGGTAACAAATCCGTTTACGCCGTTTCCCGGTTCGCTCCATGTATTGCCGTCCCAGCAGGCAATGCCATGTGCGGCTATCCCTCCGGCGCTGTCGAAGGTTCCGCCTACAAAAAGGCTTCCGTTGTAAACACATAGAGCCTGAACAAACCCGTTTGTGCCCAAGCCTGCCCCCTTCCAAAGTGCGCCGTTCCAGCGAGCTATATGGTTTGCGGCTACGCTGCCCGCGCTGTCGAAGCCTCCTCCAATGTACAATTCGTTGTTGAATACCGTAATGGCATAAACCACCATGTCGGCGCCTTGGGCAAGCGGATACCAGTTGGTTCCGTCCCAGCGGGCTATGTTCCGCGCGGGGATGCCTCCCGCAATGGTAAAAAAGCCGCCTGCATACAGGTCGCCTTTCCACTCGGTCATCTGCCATAGGCCTGCATATTTTACACCCGTTCCCAGATTTGCCCACGAGGTACCCGACCAGTCTGCAATGTTGTCTGCCGGTAACGGTCCGGCCTGCGAAAAGGTGCCTCCGGCTATAATGGAAGCGTTATATGGTATAAGGGTGTTAACGGTTCCGTTGGTACCGCCGCCAACCGAATCCCATCCCTGCCCCGACACGGTTGCGGTGCATGTAAGCAAAAAAGCAATACCGGCGGCTGTCCATTTCAGACTTAGCGGGTTTCTTTTCTCCTTTGTCTGTTTTGTTTTCAGGTAGATTGTTTTCATACGTCAGCGTTTTTAGGGTTTGCCTCCTGCCTTTTCCTGAATCAATACAAATATACGTTAGGGAGATAGCATAGTTACATGATTACCATCATTTTTATGACAGAGAATTAGCATGTTCAACTTGCAGATAAATTGAATAAACCGCGGGCGGATGATATGATATTGGCAGAACGCCGCCCCGGTGTAAATGGAGCGGGCCGGGGGTATAAAAACCGACTGCTACGTGATCTCGATTTTTCCTCTTACCAGGTAGAGCTGGAGTATATCCTTTTTAGGCACCTCGGTAGGCTTGAATTTGGGGTTTTCGCTGCGCAAAACAACCCTGGCCTTGTCTTTATCGTGGGGGTCGACGTATTTTACGGCGCAGTATTCCGGGGTTATCACCACATAAGGCTCGCCGTGGAGTATGGTCGATTTGTCCTGTATGTGTTTGCAAACCACTATGTCGCCGCTGCGGTACTTCGGGTACATGCTGTCGCCTGAAACGCGCAGGGCAAGGGAGCATTCTATAAAGTTGGGTATGGTAATAAAATAAGCGGGGTTCACCACATTGTCGCCGAATTTTTTTATCATGCCTGCCGTAAGGTAGGTTTCGTAAAACGGCACTTTGGCCTGGGGTTCCTTCTTTACAACCGCTTTTTGCATGGCGGGCGTTACCAGCTTTGCCATTTTGGCATCGAGGAATACGGGAAATTCGCCGGTGAACACATAGGCTTTGTTGATATTATACAATTCGCATATCTTGTGTATGATGCGCGATGGCAGGTTCTGTCCGCCCGACCGCACACGGCTGAACGATTGCGGAAGGTAGCCTATCCGTTTGGCTATGGAGTACATGCTGGTGCCTTTCGATTTTTTCATACCGTCGAGCACTTCCATAAGCCGCGTTGTTTCAGGATTATGTTTCATGTTAGCAGAGATGTAGGTTGTGTATTTGTTAAAAGAAGAAGTAAATGATATGCTTTCTGTTCAAGTAATTTTATTCAGTCTGTAAATGCGATTACACCGGCCTGGTTGTTTAGCAAAATATTACGCAAATATAAAAAATTTATTAATACCGCGGGAATCTGTCCGGAAATTGACCTTTTTCTCACCCCTGTGTTCATATTCCCGCCAGGCAAGGATGTAAAAATATCACATATTGGTTGTCAGTAGCTTACGTATCAGGCCGCGAAATTTTATATCAAAAGTAATAAAAAGATAACTATGTAATATAAAATGTATATATTTGCGCTCCCAATTGCTGAACAAACCCAAACACATTATTTTTATGACCATCACACTGATAAAAGAAACGCACCCCGAAACTGGCAGGGTGAGATACTCCGTTGAGCGCAACGGGATATTTGTGGACGGCTCGCTGACTGAACACGAAGACGTAGCAAGGCGCATTTATAACGCCCTGAAAAAATCGACGGGAATAAGCGTATGGG
>JABEUT010000212.1 GCA_013044305.1 Bacteroidia bacterium | reverse complement strand
GCAGGTTATTTTGATAGCGCCGGAGGCAAGCAGGCTAATAATATTGCTCAATGGAACGGTTCTTCATGGTCGCCTCTTGGATTAGGAACAGATGATGCAATCTGCTCCTTGTGTGTTTATGGTGGCAATTTGTATGCAGGAGGTTTTTTTACACATGCAGGAGGGGTTCCTGCTAATAATATTGCAGAATGGAACGGCTCCTCTTGGACTGCACTCGGTTCTGGAGTAAATGGAAGTGTTGATGCTTTAATGATTTATAATAGCAACCTGATTGCAGGAGGAAAATTCAATACTGCAGGAGGGAATCCTGCCAATTATATAGCAACGTGGAACGGTTCAGCATGGTCAGCCTTAGGAACTGGAATTAATATTGGCAATAATGGAGGAGTATTCGGTTTTGCCATATACAATAGTATTCTATATGTTGGCGGAGCATTTAATAATGCAGGCGGCTTGCCTGAAAATAATATTGCCGCTTGGGACGGTTCAAAATGGTATAAAATATGGGGAGGAATAATATCCGGACATCCTGATACAGGCGGTGTATTATCTTTGGCAGTATATAACGGCGCGCTATATGCGGGCGGGCAGTTCGATACAGCCGGCGGCAAACCTGAGAATAATATCGCTGAATATACCGGTGTTGCAGGTATAAAGGAAATAGCAGATAACAGTGGGATAAGCATTTATCCTAACCCGTGCAGCGACAGGCTGGTAGTGCAAAATCAGGGCACAGGTGAAATAGAGATGATGAGCTTATACAATACCCTGGGCGCTTTAGTTTGGCAAAGCCGCTCTGTTGTACTGCAAAGCACGGAAATACCTGTTACCGGCGTTGCGCAGGGAATCTATTTCCTTCAGTTTGAACTGTCTGATGGTTCAACATTGGTTAAAAAAGTTGAGGTAATAAAATAGCTCTTACGTCTTATTTAAGAGAACACAAAAAGTGAAAACCAAGGTCCTTTTATTGGCGATAATGCTTGCCTGCTCCTTTCTTTGCGGCTGCATGAGTGCTGCTTACAGCAACTGGGGAGCGCCCAAAGGCAGGCGTGTGAAAATACCCGCAAAGCCCCCGCAGGGGTATCAGGGTGTGCGGTTTTAATATCTGCTGGCTAAAGGCACATCATTTGTTTCTGACCTGTGGTTTGTATTATTTCCTAATTTTGCAGCGAAAAAAAAAGTAAAATGAAAAAGTCAGCATTGGTTTTCTTTTGTTTTTCGTCCTTTCTTGCAACAGTAATATGGAGCGGATGCCAAAGCTCACAGGATAAAACAGGAATCTCCACCGGCATTGTGAACATACCGGCTTCCGGCGAAGGCAGTTCCAACGGCAAGCTGCCCGTAATGGTGTTCGCTGACACCTCCCACCAGTTCGGCGACATGAAACAGGGCGAAAAGGTATCGTGGACCTACAGCTTTAAAAACACAGGCAATGCCGATCTGGTAATAGCCAGCGCCGTAGGCAGCTGCGGCTGCACTGTACCTCACTACCCCAAAGGAACCATTCACGCGGGAGATACCGGCACCATTGACGTAACCTTCGATAGCGAAGGGAAGCAAGGTAAAGTGCTTAAATCGGTAACGGTAGTAACCAATTGCCAGCCCAGCACAAAAATTTTAACATTCACGGCTAACATTCAAATACCCAAATACCAATAAATTATGCATACGACAAGTTACACAGTTCTCATGATGGGACCACAGGGAGGACAGGGACAGAGCCCATACTTCTCTTTTATATTCATCCTGCTGCTCATTTTCGTATTCTACTTCTTTATGATACGCCCCCAGATGAAGAAGCAGAAGGAACAGGCAAAATTCAAAGAATCCATTCAAAAGGGAGATAAGGTGGTAACCATAGGAGGCGTGCATGGTAAAATAGTTGAAATAAACGATAAAACGTTTGTCATAGAGGTGGAAGGCGGAATGAAACTCCGGATTGAGAAATCCGCCGTATCGCTCGAGAGCACCATTGCGGCATATAAAAAGGAAAAATAGCCTGCTGCTTATTCACCATAGCGCAGAGCCGATATATGAAGACTGACCTGCTCAAAACCGCACGCCATCCGGTTCACGCCAAAAAGGGTCAGAAGATAAATCAGAAGCTGGTAACCTTTTTGGCCTGTCTGCTTATCTCCGCATTTTTGTGGTTCATGAAAGCTTTGTCGAAAAAATACACCGATGCGGTATCTTTTCAGGTGCAGTACTCGCATCTGCCGCACGATCCTAAATATGTTCCCCCGGCAGGCCTTATCAGTTTAACCCTTACCACCTCCGGTTACAACCTCTTTGCCTACAAGCTTGGGTTCAGGGAATCGCTTATTAACGTCGACGTCAATTCGTTCAGACGCATGGGCAGTATGTACATCTATAACCTGCAAAACGAGGCTCATCAGGAAAAAATAAGGAACCAGCTGGGCGAACAAGCCGAGCTGGTTTCTATAACGCCCGATACGCTCTTTCTCCGGCAGGGAGAGGAAAAATAAAGAAGGCCGCGACCGAAGAAATTATATCTGTAACCGATGTTAAAAAAATAAGCCAGGTAATGCTGAAACTGGGTATAACAGGTGGTATAGGAAGCGGCAAATCGGTGGTATGCCGCATACTCGGGTGCTTCGGCATACCTGTATTCCGTGCCGACGACGAAGGCAGGAGACTGCTTACCGGCGATGCGGAAACAGCGCGCGAAGTTACTTCCCTGCTGGGCTCCGCCATTTTAACGGATGGCAGACCCGATCCTAAAAAAATTGCGCCTCTGGTATTCGCCGACCCCGCAAGGCTCCGGTCCCTCAACGACATTATTCACCCTGCCGTGCGCCGATCGTTTACAGCATGGTGCGGCAACTTTAAAAAGGGCTGTGTGGCCGAAGAAGCGGACATATTGTTTGAAAGCGGGGCCTATCAGTTGCTCGACCGCGTGATAGTTGTTACCGCCCCGCAGCAGTTAAGGATAAAGCGCGTAACGGAGCGCGACAAACTCGGCGAGGAGGATGTGAAAAGACGTATGCAGTTTCAGTGGAGCGACGATGAATTGGTAAAACGCGCCGACTTTGTGATCAGGAACGATGACCGCACCCCGCTTATTCCGCAAGTGATGAATATACTGGAGAAGCTGAAGAGCGAATGCAAGGACATCAATAATTGAGGCGATGAGAATAGCCCTGCTAACCGATGGTATATTCCCCTATGTGATCGGAGGCATGCAAAAGCATTCCTTCTTCCTGGCTAAGGAACTTGCAAGGCTTGGCCATACCGTTTATCTTTTTCATTATAACGAAAGCAATTTTAACGCCGGCACACTTGAATTTTTTAACGGAGAAGAAAAGCGGAACATCAAACCGTTTCTGATAGGTTTCCCGCACAGGCGCTACTTCCCCTTTCATTACCTTTATGAAAGCCACCTCTACTCGGAGCATATATACCGGCATCTGGAGCCCCTGCTTCCTCAAACCGATTTTATTATTGCACAGGGTTTTTGTGCATGGGCGCTGCTGAAAAAAAAACACGGCGCAAAGACCGGGGCTGCATTTCCACCGGTGGCGGTGCATTTTCACGGCCTCGAAATGTTTCAGCGCATCCCTTCGTTTAAGGCGGCAATAAGCCGGTACGCGCTGCAATGGGCGGTGAAAAAAAACTTGAGCATGACGGATTACACCATATCGTACGGAGGAAAGATTACCGGCATAATGAGCCGCATAGCGGACAGGGCTAAAATATGGGAGGTGCCCGCCGGGGTCGAAGAGAAATGGCTGAACATGAAGACAACGAAAAACGACAAAAAGAAAACACGGTTTGTTTTTGTGGGACGCTATGAAAGACGGAAAGGCATCAGGGAACTGAACATGGCTCTGAAAAGTTTGCTGCAACAGCCAGGGCTGCCTGCCTTCTCGTTTGATTTCATTGGCGACATACCCGGCCGTGAACGCATCGCGGATGCCGAAATTACCTATCACGGCAAAATTTCTTCGGAAACAGAAATACAAAAAATACTGTCGGGTTGCGATGTACTGGTGTGCCCGTCGTATGCCGAGGGTATGCCCAATGTAATTTTGGAAGCCATGGCCTGCCGACTGGCTGTAATTGCTACGGACAGGGGCGCAGTGTCGCTGCTGGTGGATGAAAGCACGGGCTGGCTGATAGAGCGTCCATCGCCCGGACTGGTTGCCGGTGCCATGATGAAGGCAATGGAGGATAAAGGGCTGGAGGAAAAGAAAAACAATGCGGCTGAAAAAATCAGGAGGGACTTTATGATTGGTAAAGTTACACAAAGCCTTGTAGGCATGATGGAGGCCGCCGCAGGCAAAAGATAATCGGCAGATAACGCCTCTCCCTTGTCTTCGTATAGGAATTTCTCATTAGTTTTGAGCCTTTCATATATGAAAAAAGGCGAACCATTAATTTTAGTAACCAACGACGATGGCATCACCTCGCCCGGAATACAGGCGCTTGCCGAAACGGCTGCTTCCTTCGGCAGGGTTTGCGTGGTAGCGCCCGACAAGCCTCAAAGCGGCATGGGCCATGCAATAACAGTGAACTCCGCCCTGCGGGTGACGCCTGCCGGATTTAAAAACGTAAGCCGCGCATACAGCTGCACCGGTACGCCGGCCGATTGCGTTAAGGTTG
>JABEUT010000211.1 GCA_013044305.1 Bacteroidia bacterium | reverse complement strand
TGCCGTTCCATGTACATAGAGCCGCAGTTACTGGCGGGCAGAATTATTCCGAACTATCAGCAATATCCGGTATCGGGCGTGCGCCAAACGGTCATATTGGATATAGGCGAATCAAATATTGACAATATGCCCTGGGCACAGTACTACAACCACCCTGATATTGGAATCTCTTTTACTTTTTCCCAGCTCGGCAACCAAAGCGTTTTTGGCGATGAAATTGACATCATACCCTATATCGCCTTTAACACAACAAGGCGGCAGAAAAAGACCTGGTATTTCAAAATAGGCTTAGGCGCATCCTATTTTACGCGGCATTACGACACCCTGGCAAATCCGCAGAACGATGCGATTGGTACACCTTTTACCTGGGCATTCAGGATATTTGCGTACCGTACGCTGCTGGTAACCGACAGGTACAACCTGTTTTTGGAAGGCGGCTATTGCCACAGCTCCGACGGGCATACCGCCCTGCCCAATCTTGGATTGAACTCCGCAATGATTGGTATAGGTGCCCAGTTTAAGCAACGCAGCGTAAAACCGGATTTTATCTATCCTGAAAGGAAGAAGATGAAAATACCCGCTACGTATTTTCTGGAAGAACAAACGGGCATAGGCTTTCACGCCCGAGGCAGTCCTTATGCGCCGGTACAAACGCCCAAGTACGGTGTATTTTCTTCGGCCATAGCGGGAGGAGTTGTTTTAAAAAACCATATTAAGCTCCGCGCCGGGCTTACTTACCGCAATTACGGCCAGCTGATGGATAACCAGCCTGTTGCTTACTCCTCATGGCAAAGTTCTAACATATTTTTTTCTCTGGGCTGCGAGCTGCTTGTTGGTCACTTTGGCATGGATGTGGAAGCAGGCATAAACCTGTATAAGCCCTTTTACCGGCAGTTTTACATAACTTACGAAGGATCCACGGTTGCCACAGTCTATTACCTCAAAAGCATATTCCCAGTAAGGCTCGGTTTGAATTACTACTTCCTGTCGCCTTATTCATATAGCCTCTTTAATGTATTCATTGGCGCGCATATTGATGCAAACTTCGGACAGGCCGATTACAGCGAACTAGGTATCGGCTGTTCCATCAGGCTATAAAGCAAACAGGACAGGGTTGCCCTGTCCTGTTTGCTTCGTAATCATTTACCTGTTTTATCTGCCAATAATAAATTTACCGGAGCCGGTTGTTGTGCCGTTCATATCGGTAATGCTGTAGAGATACAAGCCATTGGCAAGACCGGATACATTCACCTGCGAAAGGGTTGCGCTTATTTCAGTTGAAAACATTTCCTTGCCCGTAATATCGAACACATTAAAGTATTTTGCCCCGGGCTTGGTCACCTGTATATTTAACTCGTCTGTTGCCGGATTGGGATAAATTTTTGCCTGATTGCTCAAGGTTACTTCATTAATTCCCGCAACTATATTGGTAAGCCACTGGTAGCTGTAGGTTGTGGCGGTAGAATCTTTTAATGTAGCCTTTGCCACCTGAAAATCGTTGGCATCGTACCAGGTAAAGGTTTTTTGCCAGCTTTTTGTGGGCGCTCCGAATGACGACCACACATGCGTGCTTGCATTTTGCAGGTAAGTGGAGTCTATACCGCGGTCCACTTCAACAAGGCGAAGGGTATTTGAAAATGTTTTATAAGGGGTGGTGGCACTGCCATATCCGTCTACCGTGTCGTAATAGTTGGTATGCGAAACCACTTCCACCGAATCATAGGGAGGCACAGGGTAGGCCATTTTTATGGCATCCTTAAAGGTGCCCATCCATTTTGTATTGTAGGTGGCGGGCAGCGATAACATGGTCCAGTCCGGAATAAACTCAAATTGCGTGGCAGCACTCCATGCCCCGTTCAGTTGAAGCGAGGAGCCGCTTTCTGTCAAATAATCATATACGCCTGTGGAACCGATCTCCGCCGCCAGGTTCGCCGAGGGGAATTTGCCCGAATAGGGAGTTCCTGCCGGATTAAGAACCTTCAAGGTATCCTTACTGCTTGCGGTAAGAGGGGTTAAATTCCACGTTTGTGCCGCTCCGCCGGAGCCGGGAGACAGGCTTGTGCTGCTATCCGTTGACCTGTAATAGATAACTCCTGCTTTGGGAAGATCGCTTTGAGTGTAGGTGATCTGCGCGCTGCAACGATTAGCTGCAGCCAGCAAACACAGGGCAATGACCATTGCCGTAAAATTTAAGGTTGTTGTTTTCATGATCAGGGTATTTTGATTGGAGAGTGCAATATTATAAGGATTTTTTCACATATACGTGCATCCGGAATAAGGATTTTGCACGGTAGTAAAAAAAGCCGTTCAAATTTTCTTTTGTATCTGTAAATTCATACTTTTGTATTCATATTATCCAACCAAATACCCAATACCCATGAAAAAGATTGCATTACTTTCAATTCTTTTATTAACCGGAATGGTTCTTTCCTATGCCAAGCCGATTGATGTAAGAACCGCTCAATCCGCAGGTTCAAATTACTACTCGCACATATTTCATGTACAATCTTTGCAGCTTAGCCTGGCATATACCGAAAAGTCGCCCGGAGGCGAACCGGTGTATTATGTGTTCAATGTAAATACCGACAAAGGGTTTATCATTGTTTCAGCCGAAGACGCCACCCATCCTATTCTGGGTTATAGCAACGAAGGCGGTTATGCGGCTCCGACTATAGGCAGTAATGCTGCATATTGGATGAATAAAGAAAAGGATCAGATTATAGCAATCAGGGCTAACAACATACAAGCAGGAGCCACCCTGAAAAATGAGTGGGCATCGTGCATCAACAACACCTTTGATAACAGCAACACACACAGGGTATCAAGCTTTGTGGGCCCGTTCTGTGCCACAACCTGGGATCAAAGCCCCTATTACAATGCCTACTGCCCGGGCAGCCCGCAGGCTGTTACCGGCTGTGTGGCCACCACCATGGGGCAAATAATGAAGTATTGGAATTACCCGCCTCATGGTATAGGATACGCTTCTTACAACGACGTTAATCCGCCTTATTCAGAAAACTACGGCTGGCTGTTCGCCTACCTTGACACTTCAAATTACATGTGGGCTTCCATGCCGAATAAGGTTATATCGCCGGGCAACTCGCAGGTGGCTAAGCTGCTCTATGATGCCGGAGTTACCCTGCAAATGAATTACAGCCCTTCGAACAGCGGATCGTTTGTATCCATGTATGATTTTCCGGGCGCCAACTCCCAGGAATCGTTCCCCAATTATTTCGGTTACACAAAATATATACACGACGAACTGCGCAGGCAACACACAACTGCTGCCTGGCTGTCGCTTATTGAAGCGGAGCTGAACGCAGTACCCGCTCGCATTGTTTCCTATTCGGGGCTCGACCCGGTAAACGGCGGGCACAACTGGGTATGCGACGGATACAACACCGCCGACAACTACCTGCACATGAACTGGGGATGGAGCGGCGCAGACGACGGCTACTTTAATGTGGACTCCCTGAACCCCAGCGGAACCCCTTATCACTTCAACGACAGCGAGGAGGTACTTACCAATATCAAACCTCCGCCGGCAAAAGCACTGTTCATGGGCAATCCTACCGCAGGCTGTGCCGGTATGAAGGTGCAGTTTACCGATCAAAGCTTTGGCCCTGCTCCGAGCTTCCCCGTTACCGCCTGGAAGTGGACCTTTGCCGGAGGCACACCTCCCATTTCCACATCGCAGAACCCTGTGGTTACCTACACAAGCACAGGAGCCTTTAATGTTACGCTGGTAGTTACTACAGCCAAGGGTACCGATACTATGGTAAAAAGCTCGTATATCACAGTACTCAATTCGGCAAGTGCGCCGTTAGCGCAAGGGTTTGAGCAAAATTTCCCGCCACTGCACTGGTCGGAAAATAACCCGTCCAATTACTTTGTTACCTGGAGCAAGGCAAGCGTGGGAGGCTACGGATTGAGCGCCCACAGCATGGCTTACAACAACTCCAAAACCACCAACGCCAATATTGGCGACAGGCAGCAAATGTACAGCCAGCCCGTAAGCTTTTTCAGCACCAACAACCCTGAACTATATTTTGATGTGGCGTATGCTCCTTACAACAACCAGTTCAGCGATACCCTTGCAGTGTATTATTCTACCGACTGCGGTGTGCAGTGGACACAGGTTTACCTTAAAGGCGGCATGAGCTTATGCACAACGGGAAAGTCCGTTCAGAACGGAGCCAATACCGACAGCGGTACCTTTAAGCCGCTCAACACCAACTGGAGAACCGATACCATATATCTCGGCAACCTTGCCGGCAACCCCGACGTGATGTTCTCCTTTGAAAACCGTTGCGGAAAGGGCTCCAGCATGTATATAGACAACGTAAACATAAAAGACAATCCGCTGTCGGTATTTAATATTACCGAGGACAACACGCTTGCGGTATATCCAAACCCGAACAATGGCAGCTTCACCCTTCAGTTCGACTCGCATGCCGACAAAACCTATGCCATTTCGGTATATGACATGCTTGGGCAGGAGGTTATGCACAATCAGGTTGCCGGATCAGGTGGCAGGCTCCTGCTGCCTGTAAACCTCACCGGTTGCAGCAAAGGAATTTATACGGTAGTGCTGAAAAGCGACAACCAGCAAACGGTTAAGAAAATAGCCGTATTCTGAAAAATTGCACAAGCTTTCGAAAGCCCCGGAACAGGCAATGTTTCGGGGCTTTCTTCTTTTTATTATATGTGGAAATTGATACCCTGCGCCAGCGGCAGTGTAGTGCCGTAATTGATGGTGTTGGTCTGCCTTCTCATATAGGCCTTCCAGGCATCGGAGCCCGATTCCCTGCCTCCGCCGGTATCCTTTTCACCCCCGAAGGCCCCTCCAATTTCGGCGCCCGAAGTACCTATGTTCACGTTGGCTATGCCGCAATCGGAGCCCGAATGTGAAAGAAATTTTTCGGTTTCAATAAGGTTTTTCGAAAAAACAGAAGAGGACAAACCTTGCGGCACCCCATTTTGCAAAGCCAGTGCTTCGTCGAATGTTTTATACTTAATAAGGTAAAGGATAGGCGCAAATGTTTCGTGCTGTACAATCTCATAATCATTCATTACCTCGGCAATGGTGGGCATAACATAGCACCCCGATTCATATCCTTTGCCTTCGAGAGCCTTGCCTCCGTAAAGAATTTTACCGCCCTGCATTTTCACTTGTTCTATGGCATGCAGGTAGTCCTTCACGGCGTCCTTATCAATAATAGGTCCCATGAGTGTTTCCTTATGCAGCGGGTTGCCTATGCGTACCTGCCCGTATGCGTGAAGCAAGGATGCTTTAAACGACTCGTAAATGCTTTCGTGAATGATCAGGCGGCGTGTGGTGGTGCAACGCTGACCGGCTGTGCCTACCGCACCAAACAGTACGGCTTGTATTGCCATCTTTAAATCGGCGTCGGGGGTAATGATGATGGCGTTGTTACCGCCCAGTTCGAGAATGGTGCGTCCGAGCCTTTCGCCGACTACCGAGGCCACTCTTCTTCCAACGCGTGTGGATCCGGTTACCGAAACAAGCGGAATGCGCTTATCGGCGATAAGCTGCTCGCTTACCTTGTGGTCGCATACAATTAATGAACTTACGCCTTCCGGAACCCCGTTGCGTTGCAGTACGGGGGCAATTATTTTTTGACAGGCCACGGCAGAGAGCGGAACTTTTTTCGAAGGCTTCCAGACAGATACATCGCCGCATACAAGGGCAATCATGGTATTCCACGACCAAACGGCTACAGGGAAGTTGAATGCCGATATAACTCCTACTATTCCCAAAGGATGGTATTGTTCATACATACGGTGCTCCGGGCGTTCGGAGTGCATAGTGAGCCCATATAGCTGCCGCGATAATCCGAGGGCGTAATCGCATATATCTATCATTTCCTGCACTTCCCCCAGCCCTTCCTGGTATATTTTGCCCATTTCATAAGAAACGAGCATACCCAAAGGCTCCTTGTATTTGCGCAGTTCATCTCCCATCTGCCTTACTATATCGCCGCGGCGTGGTGCCGGCAGCTTCCTCCATTCCTGAAAAGCGAGGGCCGCCGCTTCAATTATTTTTTCATACTCGGCAGCTCCTGCCTGTTGTATCCTTCCAATCAGTTCGCCGTTTATAGGCGAATGCGATTCCAGTATGCTTCCGCCGGTATGCAGCCAGCGGGTTCCGGTGCTGGCGCCCTGTATGGTTTCATCCAAACCGAACTCGTTTATTATTTTTTCAATCCCTTCCGCCGTCATAACTTCTTTCATGGTAAATTGATATTTAAGTGTTAAGTTGTAATATTATAAAGCTATTCTTTATCTTCTTTCTTTTGTTTTCTGCTTAGGCTGCTCACATAGTCGCTAAGGATGGAACGTGCAATGCTTGTAAAATACTTATCTCTTATATCTGCCGGTACATTTTCACCGTATGGAAAATAAACCGTTTCGATACCGGCCGACATGCTTGTACCATCCTTATTTAAAATGGAATAGTGTACGGTTACCTGCCGGATATAGGCATTGTCGAGGTCGCCCGCTGTGTTTGGCACATTTTTAATGTCGAGTTCGTTAATGAATAAATAGGTATCGGCATGGTATTTTTTGTACAAAAAAGGAAGGAGCTTGGGGTTCTTCACTACAATATCCATAAAGCGCTGGCTGTAGTCCACAGGCACTTCGAGCTGCCCCTTTACCATATAATGATTTGCATTAGATGCCCCCGGTTGCTTATCTTCATCTTCTTTGGTACCCGGCACCAGGGCATAGTTGTAGGCAGTGGATCCATAAATATAATTCAGCACCGAATCGGACTTATACCGCCCCTGTAGCAACGACATGGTAACATAATTCATGTGAAACCTGCTGTACAAGGCAAGGTCAAGTCCCTTGCGGAACGCTTCCGTTATCTGGTCATAATCCATCTCTGTTTCCTTATTCACCTGCCTGTCTATCTGCGACATGCACATTTTGGAATAGAACGGCACCAGCAAAATTTTATGATGCTCGGCCGGTGCGGCAAACAGGGTGTCCTGACGTTCGGGGTTTACCACGCCTCTGGTATTTGACTGTGCGAAAAGGGGTTCGCAGGCAGCAATAGAAAAAATAAAGTACGCAATATGGAAGAAAGGCTTACTCATTGTTTCGTTTTCACGCTTCAAATTTAAGCAAGTAAGTTAAGATATGCAAAAAGCAGCCGTAAAACGGGCTACCGCGACTTTACGATTCGCCTCCGTCTCCTACTTATGAAACAGCCTCACAATATCGTTGCCGTTGGCGTACAGGAGAATTGCCAGCAACAGCAACATGCCTGCATACTGGGCGTATTCCAAAAACTTTTCGCTGGGTTTGCGCCCGGTAATCATCTCATAGAGCACGAACAGTACATGGCCCCCGTCCAACGCCGGAATGGGCAATATGTTAAGAAAGGCGAGCATAATAGATAGGAATCCTGTGATCCTCCAGAAACTTTCCCAGTCCCATACTTTGGAGAAGGCCTTGGTGAAGGTTATAAATCCCCCAACCTGTTTATGAGCGTCCTTTACCGTAAATATTACCTTCAGTTGCTGGGCATAGCCCTTAATAACCTCCACTGCCATACCTATGCCTGCCGGAATGCTTGCCGGAAGAGAATAGGAGGTTTTGTCCGTTTGCAAAAAGTAGTTTGGTGGTTTGGGAGCAAATCCCAGCAGTCCGTCCTTATCAACATGGGCGGTAACCAGTTTTTTTTGCCCGCTTGTCGGCGAAGTAACGATAAGCTGAATGTCTTTATCCGCATTTTTTTGTAGTACCGCCCGCAACTCCTGAAAATAATGCGGGGCTGCCGGCGAGGTGTCAACCAGCGCCAGTGCGTCTCCTTTTTTAAGTCCGGCTTTATCCGCTCCGGTATTGGGCAGCACCGAGTCTATAACGCAGGGGAACAAGGGCTGGATAAATCCTTTTGCATCGCCCAGTAGCTTTGTAATATCCTCCTCGGAAACGGTTATATTCAGTTCTGCGCCCTGCCGGCTGACCTGAATGGAACGCGCCTTGTTCAGTATGATGTCAAGTGGTATTTTATTGAAGTCTTTCTCCGGTTTGCCATCCACCGACAGTATCTTATCGCCATTCTTCAGGCCCATTTTAAGGGCGGTGGAATCGCAGTATATTCCGTATTTTACATTGGCGTTGGGCAGATATTCGGTGCCGTAGGTGTATAGCAGCATGGTGTAAATGACTATGCCGAGCAGCAGGTTTACCGTTACTCCCGCCACCATAACAATAAGCCTTTGCCATGCCGGTTTCGACCTGAATTCCCATGGCTGGGGCTCCTGCTTCATCTGTTCCTTGTCCATCGATTCGTCAATCATCCCGGCAATTTTCACATACCCGCCGAGCGGAAGCCAGCCTATGCCGTATTCCGTATCGCCTTTCCTGAATTTGAAAAGGGAGAACCAGGGGTCGAAGAAAAGGTAAAACTTTTCAACCCTTATTTTGAAGAGACGTGCGGCAAGAAAGTGTCCTCCTTCGTGCAACAGTATAAGTATTGAAAGGGCCAGAATAAGTTGTTCTATTTGTACCAGCGTTCCCATACATCAAGGTTAATTCATTATTAATGCAGGTTTGATGACCGTGCATTTTTGCGTTGAGCAAAGGTATTTGTATTTTTTAATATCGGGTTAAAATACGGTGTGCCACACATCCCCGTGTTTCGAATTCCTGTGCCGTTTCTGTAATTTACCCCAGTTATTGTGGTTAAAGACGAGCCTGGAGGTAAAATACCCTGTTGCAGCTCCCATTAATACATCCGACCCCCAATGGTAATTGCCGTTTATCCGTCCCAATGCCGTTATGGAGGCAAGCGTATATGCTGCAATGGGTATGATGAGCGGGCGGGGGTATTCAAGAGCCAGCATGGTGGCGGTTGAAAAAGCTATTGTAGTATGTCCCGAAGGAAAGGAGTTGTCTTTAAGAAAGGCAGCCGGACCTTTCCAGTGCAGTGGGTTCGGAGGATTGTCCTGATAGGGGCGGTATCTGCCCGCAATGTTCTTTATTACCTCGGCGGTAATGCCCGACAAAATAAAACTTTTGGCGCATAACATGGCAAAGCGTTTCGGCTTATCTCTGTGCAAAAGCAAGCCGGTGAAATAAGCCGAACCCATCAATATGGCAGGGTAAAGACCATTCCCGAACGGGTCGCCGGCATATCTTTCTATCAGGTTTGAGGTGTTGTTTCGGTTTGCCTGCGCCCATATCTGAATGTTTTTGTCGCCGCTGCCGAACACCAAAGCCGATTCCGTGGCAGCCAAAGCGCCGCAGGTAAGCCATTGTATTCCGTTCCAATGCAGGGGGGCAAGCGCCTGGTCGCGGGCATCCATGAAGCCGGAGTGAATATAGTCCCAGTTGAAAACGGGGGCAGGCTGCAAGCTGTCTTCCGGCGGGGCCGAGGCGGCAGGCTGCTGCGAATAGGAAAGCGAAGGAGCGTGTAACGCAATAAATAACAAAAGAACGCTGAAACGCATCATATACAGTTAACTGATTTATATGTTGAGGGGGATCTGCATTTTTTCACCTGAAAGGGAAGCGCCGTGGAATTTAAGCCAGGCATTTCAGAATTACTTAACACCCTTTTAATAATTGTATAAACCAGCTTATTTAACATTGCAATTATACCAATTTTTATGAACATACTTCGCACAATCAAAGGCATTTGCCCTGTAATAATCCTTACTGCGCTTCTGTTAACTGGGTGCAAGCGTTTCAGTACAAAGGCAGATTATACTTTTGTGGTGGTAGGCGACAACCGCGTTGCCCCGGCAGATACATTGAACGATGCAAGCACTGCCAACACTTATCAGCTGAACAGGATGTTTGCCGAAATAGCGGCGCTGAATCCACGCCCGAAATACTTTTTCTTCCTCGGCGACCTGGTACTTGGATATACAAATGGCGATACCATCCGCCTGGTACGCGAGCTGCGCGAATGGAAGAAGTTATACTTGAGTTCGCCTCTCGCTAAAACAGATATAAAACTGATAGTGGTGCCGGGCAATCATGAGTTGTGTGAAAAGATTGGCTCCGGCAGGGTGTCAATTAAGGCATACGAAAGGATATTTGTAAGCGAGATGAAACAATTTATTGCAGGCGATAACGGACCTAAGGCGACAGGGTTAATTCCGGCAACCGACTCGCTAATGACAGACCAGTCCTGCTTAACCTATTCTTTCGATTACGGGGGCGATCATTTCGTAATCTGCAATACCGATCCTGTTGACCGTGAAAGCCGGCTGCCGTATCACTGGCTGGAGCATGACCTGGGTTCGGCGCATAAGCAGGGTGCACGACATATTTTCTTGTTCGGACATAAACCCGCTTTTTCGCCTCCGCCGGCCCACGACGGGCTTGATGTATATACGAGTAACAGAGACAGCGCCTGGGCAGCGATGACAAGGAATAAATGCGATGTTTATTTTGCCTCTCACTATCATTTATGGGACAGTCTGCATCCGATGAATGAGAAAAGCACCTGGCAGATAACTTCAGGCAATGCAGGAGCGCCCATAGCTAAATCATGGCCCTCACCATACTTTGGATTTACCATAGTGAATGTAAATTCAGAAGTGGAAATTACAAGCATGGGGCGCGATGCCGACAGGGAGCATCAAACAGCGCCGGCCCCGGATAAATCTACTACCGCAAGGGCGCATTTCACTATTAAATAAGTATACAAAGCCCATACAAACAGTTAGATGCCATTACCCGGAACAAGAACCGGCAAAGATTAAGTAATGGCTATGAAAGCAGGGCATTGAAATTTGATATACGGAACTATTCAGTACATTGCTTGTTTCGTAAAGGATTGCACCTCGGAATGCGGTTGGATAAATAAAAAAACCCCGGACTACTCCGGGGTTTTTTATTACAGGG
>JABEUT010000210.1 GCA_013044305.1 Bacteroidia bacterium | reverse complement strand
ATTCAACGGCCCAGATGAACCATCAGAATGGATATATCAGAAGGATTAACCCCGCTGATGCGAGATGCCTGCCCTATGGTTTGGGGCATGAACTTGGTAAGCTTCTCGCGAGCTTCAATAGAGAGGGAATTTATGGAATGGTAATTGAGTTTGTCGCCCAACACCAGGTCTTCAAGTTTGGTTTGCTTCTCGGCATTTTCCTTCTCCTTTCTGATATAGCCTTCGTACTTCATCTGCACCTCTGCCTGTTCTATTGCCTCCTCATCGAAAGTTTCCAGCATAGCCTTTATTCCCTGGTTCCCTTCCGACATATTTCGTATGCCTATATTCGGACGGGAGAGTATGGAAAACGCCTTTACCTTTTGTCGGATAACTTCCGAACCGGCTGCTTCCAGAACCGGATTGATATCGGCAGGGTCCAGACTTGCATTTTTGAAATAATCAATAATCTTATTAGTGCTCTCTACTTTATCTTTTACCCTGTGGTATCTCTGTTTGTCTGCCAGTCCAATTTCATAAGACAAAGGTGTAAGCCTGATATCGCAGTTGTCCTGACGCATAAGAATCCTGAATTCTGCCCTCGAGGTAAACATACGGTACGGCTCTTCGGTGCCCTTGGTGATGAGATCGTCTATCAGCACTCCAATGTATGCCTGTGAGCGCGATAGCACGAAAGGCTGGGCTTTATTCAGCTTAAGATGGGCATTGATACCGGCTATAAGCCCCTGACATGCAGCTTCTTCGTAGCCGGTTGTTCCGTTAATCTGGCCTGCAAAATAGAGGTTTTCAATCCGGCGCGTTTGGAGCGTATTAGAGAGCTGATCGGGTGGAAAGTAATCATATTCTATTGCATACCCCGGCCGGAACATTTTAACGCGCTCTAATCCCGAAATTTGCTTCAAAGCCTCAAATTGCACCTCTTCAGGAAGGGATGTTGAGAACCCGTTCAGGTAAACCTCCACCGTATCCCATCCTTCGGGCTCCACAAAAAGCTGGTGCCGGTCTTTATCGGCAAAGCGGTTTATCTTGTCCTCGATCGATGGGCAATACCTTGGGCCTATGCCTTGTATGCGTCCTGTAAACATAGGTGACTTGTCGAAGCCGCTCTGCAGTATGTCGTGTACGCGGCTGTTAGTATAGGTTATGTGGCAGCTCCTTTGTTCTTTCAGCGCGCTCGTTTCGTCCGAAAAGGAGAACTTACCGGGGTTCTCATCGCCCTTCTGTTCTTCCATTTTGGAATAGTCGATTGAGCGCCCGTCGAGGCGGGGAGGAGTGCCGGTTTTCATTCTTCCTCTTGTAAAGCCAAGCTGTATAAGGCTTTCGGTTATGCCGCTGGCAGCCTTCTCGCCTATGCGCCCGCCTCCGAACTGCTTTTCGCCTACATGTATAACACCATTTAAAAAGGTGCCGTTGGTTAAAACAAGGGCCTTGCATTTTATCTCCAAGCCCATACCGGTAACCACCCCGCAGACCTTATCGTTCTTCACGATGAGACCTTTTACCATATCCTGAAAAAAGTCAAGATTCGGCGTATTCTCAAGCATTTTGCGCCATTCGAGAGTAAACAGCGCTCTGTCGTTCTGTGTGCGCGGACTCCACACAGCCGGCCCTTTGGAACGGTTCAGCATTCGGAATTGTATGGCGGTGCGGTCGCTTACAATGCCCGAATAACCTCCAAGGGCGTCTATTTCCCGTACAATCTGGCCTTTGGCAATGCCGCCCATAGCGGGGTTGCAGCTCATCTGGGCTATCTTGGTCATGTCCATGGTGATAAGCAGCACGCTCGAACCAAGATTGGCTGCCGCTGCCGCCGCCTCGCATCCGGCATGGCCGGCGCCTACCACTATTATATCGTAATGCTTGAACATAGTCTAAACCTCTGCAAAATTAAGCTATTTCGGCATTACAGGAAATAATTGAGAAAGGCGGCTTTCATAGCTTTGCGTAATATTGCGGCCACTTATAGCTATGAACAACGCTTACCTGTCGCTTGGAAGTAACATCGGTAACCGCCATAAATACATTGAAAGGGCGCTGCATTTGCTTGAAGGCAGCGGAAGCACCATAGTAATGGCTTCGGCGCCTTACGAAACCCAGCCCTGGAAAATGAGCGGAGGCAATTTTTTCATAAACCGCGCTGTTCTGCTTCGCACCCCGCTGAAACCTTTGCAGCTATTGGGATTGATGATGGACATAGAAAAGAGGCTTGGCAGGAAAAGAACAGATCAGCAGTATGCACCCAGAACCCTTGATATTGACTTATTGTTATATAACGATGAGATAATAAATTCGCCCAAATTGCTTGTGCCGCATCCGCACCTTGCAGAAAGAAGATTCGTATTGGAACCTCTTTGCGAAATAGCGCCCGGGGTAATGCATCCCACCTTAGGGAAATCCATTAAACAATTGCTTGAACAATGCACCGATGTGCATAAAGTAAAGCTATGTAACACATAGTTTACGGGGCAAACCACATTGCAAAAAACGAGTTATGCACTGCGGAAGCCTTAACCGGCGTTAGCCTCCTTCACCTGCGCCATACCGTGAAAGAGATATTGCCGGCGTGTATTCACATGGGTGCACAGGTATCTGGTGCGGCGCTTTTCGCCCTTTACAAACACTTCCCTGCCGCCGGTCATAAAGGTGGAGCGGTAGGGTAGATCTTCCAGAAAAATCATGCCATCATTACCGGTATTGTATTTGTTAAGCGTTTTGAAAAGCTTACGGTCGGTGCATACCGTTGCCGAAGGGTTGAGCAGGTATTCCTTCAGGGCTGCAATAACATCGGCCGGGTAAACGGATTCATGCAGGAAGGGTGAGAGCAGGGAGCGGTACTCGTGCTTCCATTCTTTGCCGTGAGACTGTATGGCGCCTCCATGCTTTTTCCAGGCCGAGAGGTGGGCTATTTCATGAATAAGCGTGGTAAGAAAAGCATAGGGGTTGAGGTCGTGGTTTACGGTTATCTGATGGTTGTGCCCATTCAGGGGCGGACGGTAATCGCCATAAACCGAAGTACGTTTCTTTTTTATCTTCAGTTTAAAGTCAAATGTATATACCCATTGGGCTATTTGGCCCACCGCCGCTTCGGGTATGTATTTCTTCAGTATGGCTTTGTTCCTCTCTATTTGTTCCACCCTGCAAAATTACAGTTAATCTTTCCGCTGCGGAGAACCGTGAAGATATAATTATTGGCCATGCAACCACATAAACAAATTCCATTATTCCTTCACTATTCTTTTATAATTAAAGTTTGTTCCGTCATTGCTGATTCCGATTAAATACATGCCGTGTGCCAGGTTATCTAGGGGCATTGCCGCCGAATTGCCATCGAACGTATATGAACTTACTGCCGCACCATCCATGGTGTAAACGGATACATAATGTTTTCCGGCCTCCCCGGTGCTTATCTGTACTTCATCGGT
>JABEUT010000209.1 GCA_013044305.1 Bacteroidia bacterium | reverse complement strand
TTTTTTTCGAGGTATTCCTCTGCTGCTTTAATCCAGTCGGCATCGGGAGCGAGTTTTATTTTTGGCGCAATGCCAATTCCGTCAATTCCTTTTCCTATGGGAATTCTGTGGCTTCGGGTTGTAGGATACCAGAGTGTAAGATAAGGGCAGGGGAAATCAACCGGACGTATATTTGAATAATCGAGTACTCCTGCAGAGTGTTCGCCCATCAGAGTTACTTTTTTACAGTCGCGGGCAAACAATAGAAATTGTTCTGTAGTACTGCCGCAGCCTCTGTTCATAAGTACTGCCACCTTTTCAGGTTCAGGCATTATTGAGTCTGATTTAACTGTATCATCGGGCGCTTGTATAATATATTGATATGGATGCGTATTCATAACGGCTATTAGCGAATCAAACCATTTTCTGTCACCGGCTGAAAGGTAAGCATCTTCCTTCTCTGCCTTTTTAATAGCAAGAACGTTGTCGGGAGTTGAATATAAGTCAACACCATACGAAACCACAGGGTTTGAATAAATAATAGGGAGCAATGGAGTATAGGAATCGTCGCTGCCGCCGCCATTATAACGTAAGTCAATTATCATATACTTATGACTTTTAATAGAGTTCATGTTGGCTTTTACGACAGAATCTATTTCATTTGTAAACATATCGCTGAAAGAATGTATGCGCAAATAAGATGTTTGAGTATTCAGGTTTGTAAAACAGGCATTGGCATTGCAATGAGTAATTTCATTTTCATCAGTAGTTGTTGTAACAGGGCTGCCGGAAACGGGAGGTGGAATTATCCTTTTCCAATAGGGCGCTGCATCTACATCCCCGTTCTTTAAAATTTTAAATGGCTGGTCATAAATCCATATTGAATGATTTTGTTGATATAACATAACGTCAAAAGCGCTATCTGATATTTGTTTCAATTCCAGTTTCACTTCCCCCTTGTGCCAGAATTTAGTTTTTGAACTCAAAATAACGCCGGCATAATCTCTGAAACCGTTATTATTTTTAACAATTGCTACATAGTATTCCGAATTATTAATAGAAGTATTAATAGTATAAATTCCCTGAATACCTTTATGTTTCGTGGTATCAAGGCTTTTTACAAATTCTATGCTGTCTATCGGTATGGTTTCAACGCCTTCATGTAACTTCCTGATTAACTTATTATTCTTTTCATCTTTGGAAGTAAGGGTTAAATTTCTGTTTTTGTTATTGTCAATAAGCTGTATATGCCCGTCTTTGAAAAATTGCAGCCATTTCAGAATATAATATTCGCAGTAATTGGGGTTATCGACTTTCTTTATAAGCTCTTCGTATTTTTGGGTATATGAATAGAATGCTGCGCGTGTAGAGTCATTTACCTTTGGCTTATATCCCGGATAATTCCTTTCCATGTACCGTTTCAGCCAAACGAAGTTGGAATCGCAGTTGCATTGCTGTGCAGGCAATTCAGCTGCCGATAAGAACAGGAGTGCGAAAAGTATTTTTTTCATTGCCTTAGATTAAAATAATCAACGGAAGAAGCGCCTGATTACAAACAAAGATATAATAAAGGGCTGATAATCACGTTTTCATTTAAACTTATATATGAAGCTTAGATACCTTGCTCACAGTTCTTTTATAATTGAATGCGGCGGCACCGTATTGGTTTTCGACCCTTGGCTCAAGGGACCAGCTTATTTCAGGCAGTGGTATCTGTGGCCTGTTCCCCTGGATGATATTGAAAAAATAAAAATTGACGCGATATTGATTTCGCACGGTCACGAAGATCATCTGCATATCCCTACGCTTAAGTGCATAAATCATACAGCCCGCATTTTTTTCCCATATCAATGGCGGGCAGGGGTAAAACCTTTCCTGAACCAACTTGGATTTAAAGAAGTAACAGAAGCGGTCAGTTTTACCCAATACCATGTGAACGACGTAAAAATTACCTACCTGGGTTATTCGCTCGAGAGTGTGATAGTGGTGGAACATGGAAACGAGGTGTTGGTAAATATCAACGACGCGCTTAACTCCAACCACGAAACGGCAACTAACTTCCTGCTAAAAGAAATAAAGAGGCGATGGCCTCATATTACCTATCTGCTTTCGGGGTGGAGCGGGGCAAGTTACTTTCCCAACCAGATAAAATACCCCGGAAAAGACGACGTAGAAACAGGTAAACTCCGTGAACAGTATTTCGCCAATAATTTTTTCAGGTTTACCAACTACCTTCAGCCGAAAAAGGCGCTACCGTTTGCACCCGGTTTTGTTCTGCTTGCCGAAGACAGAAAGTGGATAAACCATGTGAAATTTCCAAGAGAAGGAGCACAGCAGTACTATACCGAACACTTCGGCAATACCGGCCAAACAGAATTTATCATATCCTATCCCGGCGACGAGATTGACAACGGCAAACTACGCAAACGCTCGCCCCTGCATTCATTAAACAGCGACGAGCAGTATAAACTTGCGTACGCCTTATACGAAAAGGAAACAGAAGAAGAAGGCAGGGAAGAACCGGTTAGCGAAAGCGAAATAGCCGAGTTGATAAAGCAACTGCTCCGTTGGATGAATTACAATAAGGTGCTGTACCACCCAAAAGTACTACACGACGTGGTATTCAGCATCAAGCTTACCGATGCGGCGAATACTTTCCTGAATATACGTTGGAGTAGCAGCAGATTCTGTATTGAGAGGGCAGAACAGCCGCTTGAAGATCGCAGGCTGCTCATACATACCGCTGCCCGCAAGATGATGTATGCCTTGGGCAAGGTGTGGGGCGGCGATGTGCTTACCATAGGCTATGGCATAACCATTGATGTATATGAGCAGCTTACCCTCGAAAAAAACCTCGATATTGTTTGCATGCGCCTTATAACACGATACCCGATGGCAAGAAAAGACATCATCAAGTTCCCATTCAGGGCCTTAAAATACTATACGCATAACCCGCGTCTTACTTCCCTGTGGCTAAAACAGAAAGTAATGCTTCGCCCTTATGTGAACAGGTATCCGTATAACGAGCGCGACCACTGGATGACTTATAATAAATGCGATCTGTGCGCGGTTTGCAAAATGCCCGAAATAAACCTGGAGGCCTATTACGGCTCCGAATCACAAAAAGCAGATCACCGGTAGCGGCTGATGAAAGTCCTTTCGGCTAAACTTTTCGGAAACTGAAAAGGAAGGAGTGAAAGGGCAATCTTCTTTACTTCTCCCTAGAGTTATCGTATGTATAAGGAGCCATACCAAGGACTACCCTGCAGCCTTTTACCGGAAGAGAATCTGCGGTTGTCACTTTGCCTAAAACTCATACCTTGCCGAGGGCACCGACGAAGCGC
>JABEUT010000208.1 GCA_013044305.1 Bacteroidia bacterium | reverse complement strand
TTATTTTCTGCAGGCGACACAAAGATAAGTTTACCTTCAGAATTTTCAGCCATCAATATCATCCCCTTCGATTCTATTCCTTTAATTTTTCGCGGCTCAAGGTTTACCAGTATGCATACCTGCCGGCCTATTATCTGTTCGGGGCTATGGTATTTTGCAATTCCCGATACTACGGTTCTAACATCTATGCCCGTATCTACGGTAAGTTTGAGCAGCTTATCGGTTCCCGCCACTTTCTCGGCTGCCAGTATGGTAGCAGTGCGTATGTCCATTTTATCGAAATCGGTATAAGTTACCGGAGCTTTCGCAACCGGTATTCCTGTATCCGGCGTTTGGCCGAGAGTGTTGCCATGCAATTTATCCATTTGTTTCTGTATGGGTTCATCTTCTATCCTCCCGAAGAGCATAAACGACTCTCCGAGCTGATGATTTTCATTCAGGAGCTGGGCGTTTCCGGCTGCATCCCAGCCGAGTTCGGGTATATTTAGCAGAGTACGCAGTTTTTCTGCCGTAAAGGGCATGAACGGTTTCATGACCACGGACAGGTTTGCACAAATCTGCAGCGATATGTTCAGCACGGTTTGAATACGCCCGGGGTTGCCGGGATTGGCTTTCCAGGGTTCATTCTCGGTTAGGAATTTATTTCCTGTGCGGGCAAGGTTCATTACTTCGGCAAGGGCATCGCGGAAATGGAAACGCTCAATGGCTTCGGTAATTCGCAGGGGTATCTTTTTTATATCTTCAAGTACGGCAAGGTCGCCTTTGGTATAATCGACCGATGTAGGAACCCTGCCTCTGAAAAACTTCCAAACGAGTACATGGGTGCGGTGGACAAAATTGCCCAGGATGGCAACAAGTTCACTATTGTTTTTGGTCTGAAAATCCTTCCAGGAAAAGTCGTTGTCCTTTGTTTCGGGGGCGTTGGCGCACAGGCAATAGCGCATCACATCTTGCTTCCCTTCAAAATCATTCAGGTATTCGTGCAGCCACACCGCCCAGTTGCGCGAGGTTGAAATCTTCTGCCCTTCGAGGTTCAAAAACTCATTGGCGGGAACATTGTCGGGAAGTATAAAGCCTCCATGCGACATAAGCATGGCCGGAAAGATGATGCAGTGAAAAACAATGTTGTCTTTACCTATAAAATGGATAAGCCTTGTCTCTTTGTCCTTCCAGTATTTTTCCCAGTCGGGGGTAAGTTCCTTGGTTGCCGAGATATAACCTATAGGCGCGTCGAACCAAACATACAATACTTTGTTTTCGGCGCCCTTCAAGGGCACCTTCACCCCCCAGTCCAAGTCTCTGGTCATGGCGCGGGGCTGCAGCTTCTGATCGAGCCACGACTTGCACTGCCCCAGCACATTGGGCTTCCATTCAGGATGGCTGTTAATAAACTCCTCTATTTGCGGCTGAAGCTTATCAAGAGGCAGAAACCAGTTTTTGGTTTTGCGCATTACCGGCTTATCGCCGCTCAAAGCCGATACCGGATTTATCAGGTCGGTGGGGTTCAGCGAGGAGCCGCACTTTTCGCACTGGTCGCCGTATGCATTCGTATTTCCGCAATTGGGACATGTGCCGGTAATGTATCTGTCTGCAAGAAACTGCCCTGCCTTTTCGTCATAGTACTGGTTGGTCTGCAACTCTTCAAACACCCCTTTTTCGTACAGATTGAGAAAAAAATCGGATGCCGTCCGGTGGTGCGTTTTAGAAGAGGTGCGCGAGAATATGCTGAAGGAAATGCCGAATTTATCAAACGCCTCCTTCATCTGGAAGTGATATTTATCCACTATCTGCTGCGGGGTTGCTCCTTCTTTTCGTGCCTTTATGGTTATGGGCACGCCGTGCTCATCGGAGCCGCATATAAAAAGCACATCCCTGCCGCGCGAACGCAGATAACGCACGTAGATGTCGGCAGGGAGGTAACAGCCTGCCAGATGCCCTATGTGTACGGGGCCGTTGGCATAGGGCAGCGCTGCGGTTACGGTATATCGCTTAAAATGATTCATGAAACGGGCAAAGATAAGGCAAATTAGACATTATGTATGACTTGGTACGGCAGGGACGGAAATTTATGATGAGACCAATTATTCATATTGTTAGAAGTTTTATTAATTTTGCGGGACGAAACCTGTTCTTTAATGCGACCAAACCATTCTATTTCAATCTACTGACAGCCGAAATGAAATCAAGCCTTTTGGAAGAACAATACATCGGCCTGCTAAATAGATACAACGGACCAGGCAAAAAGGTGATCACCTCCTTTCACGGGCAGATGGATGAAGAGCGCATCAGCGTGCTCACCTACACGGCGGAGCATCAGCTGGACAAGGAAGGTGCAAGACGGGGTTCGGTAAAAAAGATATTCAATATACTTATTGAAATGCTGCAGAACATACTGCTGCATGGCAAGGTAACCGAGGAAGTTGGGAATCCGTTTTCGCTGGTAATTGCCCAAAACGTTGATGAATATGAACTTTCATGCACCAATCTGGTGGAAACGGAGCTGGCAACGAAAATTGCCAATTCCCTCGACGAGTTGAAAAAAATGAATGAAAAGCAGTTGAAAACGCACTACCTTGAAGTATTGGGCAACGAGCAATATTCCGTAAAAGGCGGAGCCGGGCTTGGGCTTATCACCATTGCCCTGAAATGCAACAACCAGTTTACCTTTAGCAGCACACCCGTAAACGACAAACTGTCGCTGTTCACCATTACCGCAGTTATTTTCGATAAATGAAAAAACTCTTTATAAAAGAAACGCTCAACAGCCCGAAGGTTCTTTTCGACCCTGCGAAAAAACGTTATGAGATTGCAGGCAAGTCTTTCCCGGAAAATTCCAGAAACTTTTACCAACCTGTTCTCGATTGGTTCGCCGAACTGACCGAAGCCGAAAAAAGTGAAAAAATCACCCTTGCCTTCACATTCGAATACATCAGCTCCTCTTCAATAATCACCCTTAAACAGATGCTGGCTAAGATTAAGTCGCTCAAATCAAAGGGATGGGATATTGAGGTGTTATGGTACTACGAGCAAAATGATCCGGATATAAAAGAAATAGGCGAGGAATATACAAAACTCATCGGCCTCGACATTCAAATGGTTTCGAAAACATAGTACTCCATCATCATTTACCGGAAATGCGGCAGGCGAGTTCTTCAAAGTCGCGCCATGACAGTTGCTCTGCTCTCATTCCTGCATAAGGGGCGCCGATATCGGCCTTTGAAGCCATCCCCGACAGGGCGTTGGACAGCTTCTTTCTTCTCTGGTTGAATGCCGTTTTTACCACTGTTTTAAAGAAAACATCGGAGCAGCGCAGTTCAAAATCCTGCTTTGTTACCAGACGGATAACTCCCGAATTAACCGCCGGCGGCGGTATAAACACATTGGGCGGCACGGAGAACAAATACTCCGTTTCGAAATAGGCCTGAACCAGAACGCTCAATATTCCGTAGCCTTTGTTACCGGGCGGCGAGCATATACGCTTTGCCACTTCGTCCTGAAACATGCCTGCAAGCTGTATTACCTGATTACGCATTGCAATAACCCTGAACAGAATCTGCGAGGATATGTTGTATGGAAAATTGCCTATAATATTCAGCTTGTCATGGTTGAAGAGTGCAGAGAGGTCAAGAGTCAGGAAATTGCCTTCGACTATCCTCGGAACAAGGGCCGGGAAGGAGTGGTGCAGGCTTCCGATGGCATCCGGATCTATTTCCACAAGCCACAGTTTTTCGCCCCAGGTTTCAATCAGAAACTGTGTAAGGCTGCCGGTGCCGGGTCCTATTTCCAGCAAATACCCCTGATTATGGCTGATGCTTCCGGCTATTTTTTTTGCAATGTTTTGGTCGGCAAGGAAATGCTGTCCCAGATGTTTTTTGGGTCTGATGCCGTTTGCCATTGCTCATGCTGTTCTTCCCGGGTACACCTGCAATGCTTTTTCAAGACAAAGAACTGCCTTTCGCAGTGCATCTTCGTTGAGCACGTAAGCTATGCGGGCCTCATTTTTACCCAATCCCGGCGTGGAATAAAAGCCGCTTGCCGGCGCCAGCATAACGGTTTGCCCCTCATGGCTGAACGATTCGAGCAGCCACTGGCAGAACTTGTCGGCATCGTCGACGGGCAGCGATGCGAAACAATAAAACGCTCCGCCCGGCATGGGACAATGCACGCCCTTTATCTTGTTCAACAGATTAACTACCGTATTGCGGCGGTTCAGGTACTCGGCTTCCACCTTTTTAAAGTATTCATCGGGCGTGTCAACGGCAGCTTCCGAGGCCACCTGGCCTACTGTAGGCGGGCTTAAACGCGCCTGCCCGAATTTCAGGGCGGCCTGCATTACCTGCTTATTCCGCGATACTATGGCCCCGATGCGCAAGCCGCAGGCGCTGTAACGCTTCGACACCGAGTCGAGCATAATTATGTTTTCTTCCAGCCCTTTCAGCCTCATTACCGAAAAATGCTCCCTGCCTTCGTAGCAAAATTCGCGGTAAACCTCGTCGGACAAGAGGAAGAGATTGTGCTTTTTTGCCAATTGACCGAGCTGTTCTATCTCGCTGCGCAAATAAAGGTATCCGG
>JABEUT010000207.1 GCA_013044305.1 Bacteroidia bacterium | reverse complement strand
GCAAGCCAGTTTGAGCCGAGTTTCTGGGCCATAAATATGTCTTCATAATATTCGCCGTTGCTGTCGGGCCTGAATCTCGGGTCTTCCAGCCCGCCCGTGCTTTGCGGTCCTCTGTATGTAAAAATAATTTCTGATTCGTCGGCGGTGATAACCGGTGCATATTCCGACCAGGGCGAGTTGATGACGGACCCCAAATTGGTTATTTTTACTTTTACGGGATGCTGAATCAGTTCTTTTGCATTATTGCAATAGTTGATATAGTTTTTTGCGTTTGCCTTCTTTTCGTCCGAAGCATGGGTCGCCATGTACCGCTGAAAATAGGAGATGGCTGTATCGAACTGAAAGTTGATATGATAAGCCCTGCCGAGATAGTAAAGGATGTCGTTCATTCCCGGGTCGTCCTTATATACACGCTGCAAAAAGGGGATGGATTTGTCCTTTTCATCTGTAAAGAGGTAACAAATGCCTGCCTGAAACCTGAAATAGTCGTTGGTAGAATCGTATTTCAGCAGTCGGAGATAGAGCGGCAGTGCGCCGTAAAAGTTACCATCGTTAAAAACAAAATCGGCGCGCGATGAAAGTTCGCCCATCTCTTTCTTAATATTAGTCTGGCACCGACAGTCGGCGGCTGCTAACATAAGAGCGAACAAAGAAAATACAAGTATGCGATAATTCATGCTTTGGCGAAATTGCCGGAAATACACACATTGTTAACATTGCGGTAATTCATCTTTTCAACACCCTGTCGTTGAAAAGGATACTTTTGGGACAAAAAAAGTATGGAATTCCTTCCGCCGAAAATTGAAAAATATGTTGAAGAACATACCACGCCCGAACCTGCATTGCTGCAAAAGCTGAACCGCGAAACTCACGCTACGGTACTTATGCCGCAAATGCTGTCGGGGCACGTGCAGGGGCGTTTTCTGAAAATGCTCGCGGGAATGATAAATCCGGCGCAGGTTCTTGAAATAGGCACATACACCGGATACAGCAGCCTGTGTTTTGCAGAAGGGATGAAAGAAGGAACGACCGTACACACCATAGACATAAATGAAGAGAGGGCTGCGCTTGTTAACCGCTATGTAAAGCAGGCGGGAGAAGAAAGTAGAATTAAAACTTACCTTGGCAATGCACTTGACATCATTCCTACGCTTAACTATGAATTTGATCTGGTTTTTATAGACGCCGACAAAAGGAACTATCTGAATTATTATAAACTTGTTTTCGGTAAAGTTAGCAAGGGCGGTTATATTATTGCCGACAACGTATTATGGAGCGGCAAGGTAATTGAGCAGAGCCCGAAAAAAGATGAAGAGGCAAGGGGCATTTCGGAGTTCAACGATTTTGTAATAAATGACAGCCGCGCAGAATGCGTAATGGTACCGCTGCGAGACGGTATTACAATCGTAAGGAAACTGGTTTGATCCCCTGCTGATTTATATCAGGGTTGCAATAAACTTAAAATTGTAAATTTGAGCCATGAAAAAGTATTCACTGATTCTGTTACTTCTTATCCTCCCGCTGGGCATAACCCTTGCACAGGGGCTACAGCCGGACGACAGCAATGCCGTAATTAACATTATGGTAATTGACCATAACAGTAAGCCCATAGCAGGCGAAAAGATTATGGTGCAGAGCGAAAAGACCCAGAAAGTATATTCGGGAATAACGGATGCCAACGGAAAATTCTCCATCCTTGTACCTTACGGATGCAACTACACATTCAAATATAAGCAGTTTACCACCGACGCCGCTTATGACAGGAAGCTGCCCATACCCTCCGGAGTGGACAAAAACGGTAATCCGCAAAGGTTTACCCTTAATTTCACCCTGCGCATCGAATTGCCCAAGAAGTATGAACTGCGCAACGTATTCTTTGATACGGGCAAGTCCACTCTTCGTCCTGAATCGAACAAGGAACTGAACGAATTGGTGGAGTTCATGAGCCTGCAAAAAACTATGGTGATAGAAATAGCAGGCTATACCGATAACGTGGGTACCGATGCCGCCAATCAGAAGTTGTCGCAGGACAGGGCCGACGCGGTGCGCAACTATCTTGTAAACCATAAAATACCGGCAAATCAGCTGCAGGCCAAGGGATATGGGGCTTCCGATCCGGTTGCATCCAACGATACTCCTGAAGGAAGGCAGCAGAACAGAAGAACGGAAGTTCACATAATTAATCCCTGAACAACAGGACAAATTAAAGACGCACACCTTTTTGCATATTGCGCCTTGAAATAATAGCTTACTTTTGCGGCGGGTAAGCCTTATACGACCAGCTCCTGCCCAACTCCCCCAGGTTCGGAAGAAAGCAAGGGCACGGTGGTTGAGCGGTGCGATATAAGTAGCTTACCCTTTTTTATTGCCTTCCATTCCCCTTTACTTTATTATATTCAGATATGGTGCCTTACAGGCATGCCTCGCGTCGTCTGATTATTGGTTGTAGCCCGGACAGATATCCGTGCAGAAAGGCAACAAAATAATTTTCATACCTGTTCCCTTCAACCATAAAGGCAAAAAAGCTTAATATCTGGCGGAAAAACTAAATAGTGTGCAAAATGGTTTTATTGCCGTAAAAATTATATCTTTGTTAAAT
>JABEUT010000206.1 GCA_013044305.1 Bacteroidia bacterium | reverse complement strand
GCTAAATATGCGGTTTAACAAAATTTAACCTATATTTGTTATCACAATACTTAAAAATCCAAATCCATCGTCAGAACTGCTACCCTTTTTAATTTTTAAAAAGTACCTGTATGGAGCAGTTTGTTCACGACGATGAATTAATCAGTCGTTACCAGTTTGGCGAAGAGGACGCAATCAGCGACCTTGTTGATCGTCATAAGAAAAGAGTATTTTCCTACATTATGAAAATGGTAGGAAACAGGCAGGTAGCCGAAGACATCTTTCAGGAGACCTTCTTTAAGGTGATTCGCACCCTTAAAAAGGACCAATACAACGGCGAAGGTAAGTTTATCCAGTGGGTATTGCGTATAGCCCATAACCTTATGATTGACCATTTCCGGCAGAATACCCGCCTGAAAACAATAAGCAAGATAAAAAGACCCGACGGCAGTGTTCAGGATGTTTTTGAAACCATACAGATTAAGGAGACTTCAAGCGAAATGCCTGTGGTAAAACTTCAGATGCGTAAAGACATCAGAAAACTGGTGGAGTGCCTGCCCAAAGAACAGAAAGAGGTGGTAATGTTGCGTCATTATTACAGCATGAGTTTTAAAGAAATAGCCGACATGACCAATGTGAGTATTAACACGGCTTTAGGTAGAATGCGATACGCCCTGTTCAATTTGCGCCGGCTTGCCGAGGAACAGCAGGTGGTTCTTACCGCATAAAGGTTTGGCGTTGCCCTTTCTTCAACGCTAACTATTGAGGTATATGCCTAAAAAGGCGGAATTACATTACGCTCCTGTTTTAACATCCGGATTTACCGACCTGCTGAAGGCGAAAAACAGAAACACCACAGCTGCCGCGCTTGCCGAAATTGAAAAAGCAACGCGGTACCCATACGAATACCAGACTACACCTGCCAACGTACTTGCCAAAAGCGCTGCGATACCCTGCAAACCAGAAAAAAAACCTACCGCTGTCGCCCTTTCATCGGCTTTGCATAATACAGTAATCCACGCTTTGGCGATTCCTTCGGTACACGCATAATATAAACCGTAAAGAAAAAATAATACAATGAACACCACCGTATCATCTACCAATGCCATGCCGAAATATACAACTACGAAGAGCGCAATTCCGGTGAGGAACATCTTCTTCAGTCCTAAACGGTCGGCAATAATACCAATAGGGAAAGCCGACAGTGCATATACCAGGTTATAAAATATGTAAATTGCTATTACCAATGTATCGCTTACACCCGAGTCTTTTAGTTTAAGTATTAAGAACATATCGGAACTATTAAAGAGGGCAAAAAACAAAAGGCCTGCAAGCAGCCGGCGATAAACAGGTGTGCTTAACTTCCAGTATCCCGTGTAAATGAAACGGGGCTTAACATGCGGTACCGGTGCGTCATTATTAGTGTGCTTGCGGTCATGAATTAAAAAAGTAAGTGAAACGGCAATTACGCCCGGTACAAATGAAATGTAAAAAAGCGGTTTGTATTCACCGCGGTTAAAATAAAGAAACAGCAATGCTACGGCCGGCCCCATGGCTGCACCCAGCGTATCCATGGTTCGATGAAAACCAAAAACCTTACCCCTGTCTGCCGGAGCCGACTCGTCGGCCAGTATAGCATCTCGGGCGGCGGTGCGCAGCCCCTTGCCACACCTGTCGCTGGTCCTAAGCAGAAAAACCCATGGGATATTGGCAAAGACAGCAAGTAACGGTTTCGAAACGGCGCTTAGCGCATAACCGGCCTTGACAAATGGCGCTCTTGCGCCTTTTGCATCCGATAATCTTCCGAAATAGCCCTTTGAGAGGCTTGCCACGGCTTCGGCTATACCTTCCAGAATGCCGATGAACAGTACCGAAAAGCCTATTGTTTTCAAGTACATAGGCATCACCGGGTATAGCATCTCACTTGCCAGATCGGTGAACAGGCTGACAAGAGAAAGAATCCATATTGTTTTGGTTATTGCTTTCATCAACAAAATACAGTATGAGAATGTGCCAAGGTGCATCAGTCCGGACTATCATTGCCGGCCTAAGGCAGTTCTGTAAAACTACTCCCTTATATTATGGTGTTCCAGCCGTATTTATCGGGAGCTGTACCTGTCCGTATTGCCTCAAGCTCATTTTTTATTTTCGTCATCACCACATTTTCGGCAATGGGCGGCAGGGTATAATCTTTACCCTTGATATTTATGAGCTGTATGGGAGCTACAACAGCTGCAGTGCCGGTGCCAAAGGCCTCGGTAAGTTTGCCTTTCTGAATGGAATCGGCAAGTTCCTTTGCACTTATCCTTCTTTCTTCAACCTTTATGCCGGAGTCTTTTGCTAGGGTAAGTATTGAATCGCGGGTAACGCCGTCCAATATGGAATCGGACAATGGCGGGGTTACAATTGCTCCATCAATAACAAACATCACATTCATGGTTCCCGATTCTTCAATATAGAGATCGGGTGAGCCGTCGGTCCATAATACCTGATCAAAGCCTGCTTTTTTAGCAAGCTGCAGGGGATAGAAGGCAGCGCCATAGTTTCCGCCGCATTTTGCGAAGCCTGTTCCTCCTGGTGCAGCGCGTATATACTTATCTTCCACCCTAACTTTAAGGGCTTTGGAGTAGTATGGCCCTACCGGTCCGCTGAATATAATAAACCTGTATTCGTCCGATACCTTTACTCCAAAGCGTTCTTCGGAGGCGAAAGAAAACGGCCTGATGTATAGCGCGGCTCCGGGAGTGTCGGGCACCCAGTTTGCATCAACCTTCACAAGTTCAATCAGCCCGTCGGAGAAAATTTCATAGGGCACCTGGCTCATGCACATCCTTTCGAGCGACTTCGAAAATCTTGCATAGTGCTTGTCTTTCCGGAAAAGAGATATTTTGCCATCCTCCATTTTAAAGGCTTTCATGCCTTCGAACACCATCTGCCCGTAATGCAATGCGAGAATAGTGGGCGAAAAAACTATGTCGCCGTAAGGCAAAATAACAGGTACCGACCATTCTCCGTTTTTATATTCGGAGGTGAGCATGTGATCGGATATGTACTTACCAAATTCGAGATTATGAAAATCTATATCCTTTATACGGCTCCGTGCTGTTCTGCTGATGCTTATTTTTTCTGTCTTAATCATATGAATTAGATTTTATGATGCATTTCTGGCATTTTCCGTTCGACAATTATCGGTATTTTTAAATTAATACGCAAATAAATTACTTATATCCATGCTAAAATTTAATTTTAACCTCATAATCAGCAAATATTTAAATCTGGAAATTATTTATTTCAGCCCGCCGGCCGTAATTTTAAGAAAAAAATGGCACCCGCTTTAAGTCTTGCAGGACAATCGTAAATCCATAACAAACCGGTTGTCTGCCGCCAAAGCAGGTGCCAATACTTTTTACTTTATACAGGTAGCAGTAAACTGCAAGGAAGTTGTTTCATTTAATAAGATGCTTTGATAATATACTAATACACAAGGGACACTAACGTTCTCGATGAAGGGAATGAAAATTTCAGAATATCTGCACAGGAGTCTTGCCCGTAATTACAGATGTGATTTCATCCGATCGCCGCTTTTAGCAGGCGGGAGGAGAGCGTAAGGGAGTGGAATAACTAATGCAGCGGCTACAGGGGTGTACAGAAAATTTGAATATGGTGGTGGATGGACATCCGTTGTTGCATAACGGTGCCTTTGGAACAAGATACATAAGTACAGTTGAGGTCTGCTGCGGTGGATGGCATTTCGTTTTCTCCAGCTCATTTGTGCATTTTATTCGCATTATCCATAAAGCCGCGCCAGAGCCGTTTTCCGCACTGTTATCGGAGGTGCTCATAACGTTTGCAGTAGCAGGGCTGCCCGTCTTATTTTCCGAAAACCATCTTTCATCGCAAGGAGTGTGGGGAAGCACCAACCCGCTTAATAAAAGCAGCGATAAAAATATAGATTCAAGATATTTCATTTCTTTGCGTTGCAAATTTCAAAAGGCAAAATAACAGCAATAATCAAACCGGTAAACATAACAGTTTGTTAATTTATGTTAATTTATTATTAACAGCTTACTTATTATTTCATCATTTGTAACGTATCCCGCATTCCCCCGCCATAAT
>JABEUT010000205.1 GCA_013044305.1 Bacteroidia bacterium | reverse complement strand
ATCTTGAGCATGCCCTCGAATATTTTCAATGGCATTTCTATTTCATTTGGGAAAGCAAGAAAACATCTGACGCATTCTGGAAAAATATTGGTGGAGCAAATGAAAAAAATGATTCTGCTTCATGGAAACGTCAAAGGGAGTTCGCAAAAAAGGCTAAAGATGCATTGAGGATTACCTAAAAGGTTTGACTTGGTATTTGGATAAATTAGTGAGCTAATTTACTGAAAGCCGACATTTTCAGTTGATTTTTTGAAAACTCAACAATTTTATTCAGGTCGGTTATAAATTGATTAGAACCATGCACCCCTACCCCGACAGAAAATTAAAACCCGCCTCCAGAGCGGGTTTGGAGCTCGAACAATTTCCCATTTTTTTGCTGTTCTTACTATAAACTCCAATAAAACAGGGCATTTCATCGGTTTGAATCTGGTCACATTAATAGGTATCTTTGCTTGACCTTAAATGAAGTACTTATTATTGAGAATTTTAAATGTTAATCTATGAGCAACATAAAACTATTTGAACATAAAAAAATCCGAAGCCAATGGGATGCAGAGGCAGAAAAATGGTATTTCTCAATCGTGGATGTGATTGGCATATTAACGGAAAGCCCAAATGCAAGAAAGTACTGGAGTGTATTAAAAACACGGCTCAAACAAGAGGGCAGTCAGTTGACTACAAATTGTAGTCAACTGAAAATGGAATCTGCAGATGGAAAATATTACCTTACGGATGTAGCTGATACGGAACAGATGTTACGCTTAATTCAATCCATTCCTTCGCCCAAAGCAGAGCCCTTTAAGCAGTGGCTGGCAAAGGTTGGTTATGAAAGAATAGAGGAATCGCAGGACCCTGAAATAAGTATAGACCGGGCAATGGCAAATTACCTGAAACTCGGTTACAGCAAAGAATGGGTTAACCAGCGCCTGAAAAGTATAGAAGTAAGAAAAGAACTTACAGATGAATGGGAAAATAGAGGCGTGAAAAAGGGACAGGAGTTCGCCACACTTACCGACATTATTACACAGGCGTGGAGCGGCAAAACGGTAAAACAATATAAGCAACATAAAAATCTGAAAAAGGAGAATCTTCGCGACCACATGACCAATCTTGAGTTGGTTTTGAACATGCTTGCAGAAGCCACTACAGCCGAAATTTCAAAGGAAAGAAACCGAAAAATATTGAACAAAATAAAATTATTGCCAGGCAGGGCGGTACAATTGCAGGCAATACCCGGAAAGAAATTGAGGCAAAAACAGGCAAAAAAGTCGTAAGCCCTCAAAACGCAAAACAACTGATGCAAGGAAAAGGGAGAAAAGAATTGGAATGAAATAATTTTTCCCAAATTACGGTATTATTACTTACTACTGAATACTAACCATTTAGAAACATTATTATGTTACTTAAAACAAAGACACTATATAAAGATAATATAGGAAAGCGAGGCGACTTTTTGGAAGCAAATAGAATTGCCAAGAAAATTGAAAAATATCTTGAGACTGACAAAATACAGAGCGGGCTAAGAGAGAGCCTGCCGGCTTCCGGCGCCTAGTATTTTCAATTCAAGTGCGCATCCTTAAAGCGCATTTCAAACTCCAGCCCGTTGCGGTTTTTAAATTCAAATTTAGCTTCCAGCTGTATGCACAGCGATTCTATGATTACCATACCGAGCGATTCGCTGTGGCGCTCGCCTCTGCTCCTTATACCCGGGCCGTTATCGGCAAAGTTTAAAATGGATTCGCTGTCATTTTTACTGAATTTTACTTTCAGGTCGAGGTTTCCCGTAGCCGGCGTGGCATATTTTATTGAGTTGGTTACCAGCTCATTTACAATCAGGCCGCAGGGTATTGCCGTATCTATGTGTAATTTATGCCCGTCTGCCTCTATTTGCAGGTTTATGCGCTCTTTGTTGCCATAGGTCTGAATCAGTTCCCGGGCAAGTTCCTGCAGGTATTCCTGAAAGTTCAGTTCCTGTATCAGCTTGCCCGAATACAATTTGGAATGCACCAGCGCCATGGAGTATATCCTTGAGTTGCATTCTTCCAGCACGGCTTTCGCCTGCTCGTTATTGCACTTATCCAGTTTCAGGTTCAGCAGCCCGAGTATCAGGCTCATGTTGTTCTTTACCCTGTGCTGTAGCTCCTTGAGCAGGGTGTCTTTTTCCTTTATCATTTTGGTAAGTTCTTTTTCCTGAAGGTTGTTTTGTGCTGCCAGTGCTATAGAAAATAATATGGTTACCAATGTGCTTAATAAAAGGGTGTTAATCTTTACAATGTGTATTTGTGCGGCTTGCAGCGGAACAAGCAGCCACCCGTGCTCCAGCCCTATCACGTTTATAATGATTTCGAAAAAGATAATGGAGGAAATAATGATAACATTCTTTATCTTGTCTGACTTGTGGCACAGGGTAAGCAGGCTGATGATGATGGGGAAATAAAAGACATACACCTCGCCACCCTCGCCCAGCTGCAATGAAAGAAGCAGGATGACAACGGTAGAGATAAAATAAAAACTGTACACAGCATAGTTGTAGTTTAAGTACTTGTTTATTGCCAAAATGATGGGCAGGGCTGCAAAACCTATGGCCAGTTCGGGTACAACGAGCGTGATACCGTTCAGCGTATATGATATAATGGCTATGCAGGATGAAAGAGAGCAGATAAAAGCAAAATAATTCAGCTTACGGGTTATGCTCTTTTCCCACGGGAGGTAGCTTTTCCTGATACCCTGATTTCCTATTGATGTTATCCAGTTCATGATGCAGGCGTTTTATTCAGGCTTTGCATTTGCATTGAGGGTAAGCCTGTCTGTCTGATTTATGTTGGAATATTTCACCCGTACATTTTCAATAATTCCGAGCAGCTCCGGCAGGGTATATTGCGTGGTTCCTGCTCCAATGGAATAAGCTGTTCCGTATGTGTCAATGCTGTAATTCATCATCCTCTTTTTCCACCAGGGCTGCCGGTTCAGCATATCGGGAATGTTGTCGGTACATATCAGCAATAGCTCTGTTCTGCGTACCCGTGTTTTGCGTATTCCGGTAATGTGCCTCCACTCCACCGTTTGGCCCTTGCCGAAGGCAATGCCCTTTTCATCACGGGTAAGATAAGGGGTTTTGTTAAACAGCCTGATGGCGGCAAGCACTGCGCCGGCTCCAAAAAAGAGAACCGTTACGGCCGATACCGCATATCTTATCCAGGCGGAGACAAAAGGGTTTCCGTCTTGTTTCCGCCACAGATAAATTGCAAGAGCCACAAAGCAGAGAGAATAGCAGAGCAGCAGAAAAATCCTCGACTTGTTGTGCTTTATTATTACAGTTTCTCCGGCAGCCATGTTGTATCATTACCTATTTATTTGCCCGAACCCCGTAAAGATACACATTCAAATTAAAACCACATTTTATCCGGGTGTAATAATTGCGCCGCATTACGCCCGCCTTGTTTTTAACATACCTTTGTTATCAAATTATATTGCTTATTATTTCCAGTAAGGCATCATACCGCGTTATAGGACTCATGTCGGGAACCTCGCTCGACGGGCTCGATATTGCATGCTGCACCCTTGATTTCATAGATGGCAATTGGGCTTACTCCATATTAAAAGCCAGCACCATCACCTACAACAAACGGTGGATGCAGAAATTAAAGACCGCACACCTGCTTCCGGCCTATGAATTGCTTAAGCTGCATAACGAATATGGAACATTTATAGGCAAAAGCGTATATGATTTTGTAAAAGCGCAAGGCCTGAAGCACATCGACCTTGTTGCTTCGCACGGGCATACTGTTTTTCACAGCCCTGCGGATGGCATCACCTTTCAGCTTGGCAGCGGCGCGGCCATACAAGCCGCCTGCGGCATTGCTGTGGCAAGCGATTTCCGCACGCTTGATGTGATGCTGGGCGGGCAGGGAGCGCCGCTCATACCTGTTTGCGATATGCTTCTTTTTCCGCAATACGGTTTTTGCCTCAACCTGGGTGGCTTTGCAAACATATCATATAACAATGCGGAAGGAAACCGCCTGGCGTTCGACATCTGCCCGGTGAACATTTCCCTCAACCATTACGCCGGATTGCTGAATATGGAGTATGACCGTAACGGCGAAGCGGCCGCTTCGGCAACAGTGAACAATAGCCTGCTCGCCCGGCTTAACAAGCTGGGGTATTACAAACAGCCTCCGCCCAAATCGCTGGGAAGGGAGTGGCTGGAAGAAATATTTTTACCGCTGACGGAAAATAGCGCCATACCCATTCAAGCAAAACTGGCAACCCTTACCGAACATGCCGCCATGCAGATTGCAGCGGCGCTGAACGCCCGCCCGGCTTCTGAATGCCTGGTTACAGGCGGCGGAGCGCACAACAATTACCTGATACGTAAGATACGCGAAAAAACAAAGGTGAGGCTGGTTATTCCGCCCGATGATGTGGTAAACTTTAAGGAAGCGCTTGGGTTCGCGCTGCTCGGAGTGTTAAGACTCCGTGGTGAAGTGAACTGCCTGAAAAGCGTTACCGGCTCCAGGCACAGCAGTTCAGGCGGTACATTATACTCCGCCGGGCGAGGCGAAATAAGCTGATGTAAGTAATCCTGTATCTGTTAAAAGTCGTCTGCGCCGCCGAATATTTCCTCCTCGTCGTCGTCGAGGGTGTGCAGGTCGTCCAGGTTGGAGGCGTCGTCTATAAAATCAATTTCTTCGCCCTCCTCCACAAATTCCACTTCGGTTTTTTCTTCCTTTTCTTCGTCATCGTGGAAAAAATCGGAGTCCACTTTTTTTCCTGCGGGGTTTTTGGCCTGCTGCTTCGGCTTTGCAGCCTTCGGCGTTTTTGCGGATGCCGGTAACGGTTTGGCCGCGCTTCCTTTCTTTACAGATGCTGCCGGCTCTTTGCCTGCACCAGCCACGGCGGTTTTCTTCTTCTTTTCTTCCGCTTTGGGGGCAGCTTTTTTATCTGCTTTAGGCTTACCGGTATTTGCAGATTGCGCCTTTGTCTTTGGGGCAGGTTTCGCTTTCATCACAGTTTTTTTTGAAGAACCGTTCTTTTTTGCCATAGTCATTTAATTAATGGTACAACAGATATGGGCTACAATTATAAATATTATTT
>JABEUT010000204.1 GCA_013044305.1 Bacteroidia bacterium | reverse complement strand
GAATATATGTATCCGCCTAAGGTCGAAGCCCGACCGCTGAACATTAAAGCTGCCGTCCTTGTTAAGCACGCGGCTGGTGCGGGCGTTGAATTTTTCGCCTGTGCCGGGGTCTATCGTCTGCTTTGCCATGATACAAATGTAACAGCATAGCGTTACCGGCAACCGTTTATTTTGCTTTTATCTGCGTCTGATATTTTCGCACCGGACAGGTGCTTTTGTTAATTTTACAAAAACAAAAGATATGAAAAGAGCCATCTTCACCATCGTGTTTCTTATCCTTTCCAATACCTTTATGACCTTTGCCTGGTATGGCCATTTAAAATTCAGGCAGATAAAAGATTTGAGTTCACTGCCCCTCGCTGCCATCATCCTTATAAGCTGGGGCATCGCACTGTTTGAATACTGTTTTCAGGTACCCGCCAACAGAATTGGCTTCGACGGCAACGGCGGCCCATTCAGCCTGCTGCAGCTTAAAGTGATACAGGAGGTGATTACCCTTACCGTGTTTGTTGTTTTTTCGGCGGTGGTGTTCAAAACCAACCTGCTGCAGCTTCATCATATAGCGGGGTTCGCCTGCCTTATACTCGCCGTTTATCTATTGTTCAAATAAGATAAACCCGATAACGGTTGACCGGCACATGATACATCAGCGCCTGCTTTGAATAGCCTTGCGAACGCTGCCGTATTTAAGGAGCAGCTTTTCGGCCTGCCGGTGGTTTAAGCCGAGTTCCTTCATCAGCATCCGCGTTCCCCTTTCCACCAGCTTGTTGTTTGTAAGCTGCATATCCACCATTTTGTTTCCTTTTACGTGGCCGAGGCGTATCATTACCGCCGTCGAGATCATGTTCAGGATCAGCTTTTGGGCTGTTCCGGCCTTCATGCGTGTGCTGCCCGTAACAAATTCGGGGCCCGTTTCGGCTACTACGGGATACTGCGCCGCAGCCTCAAGCGGCGAACCGGGGTTGCAGGTTATTCCGCCGGTTGTAATCTTATGCTTAACGCATGCACGAATGGCACCCACCACATAAGGAGTGGTGCCCGAGGCGGTTATTCCTATTACCACATCGGCCGCCGAAATGTTGTGCTTTTTCAAGTCCTTCCATCCCTGTGCGCTGTCGTCTTCGGCAAACTCCACCGCCCTGCGTATGGCTCCGTCGCCACCCGCTATTATACCAATCACTTTACCGTGTTCCACGCCAAAGGTAGGCGGGCATTCCGAGGCATCGGTTATTCCCAGCCTGCCGCTCGTTCCGGCGCCTATATAAAAAAGCCTGCCTCCTTTCTTCATCTTCTTCACCACGGCGTTAACGAGGCGTTCCTCCCGGGGCAGGGCTCGCTGAACCGATTGGGCAACTGTTTTATCTTCCCTGTTGATGTTTTTCAGCAGTTCCTTTACCGGCATCTTCTCCAGATGGTTATAACCGGAGGATGATTCTGTAAGTAATTTCATGGATGACAGGTTGGAGGATGTTGTTTTCCTGAACCGCATTTTTTTTGCAAGGTCAGGTTATTCTATTGGGGAGGCAGGGGTGGAGGGTTAATCTTCTCCCTTACGACAAAAGCCGTAGGGAAATCCTTTTTTATCGCTTTCAGATGTTTTACAGCCTCAAACTTTGTCCTGAAATCGCCGGCATAGAGCTTAAAATAGGGTTGCTGGTATGGCAGGTAGGTAGGCAGGTTGGGATACTTGGCGCCGAAGTCGGTTCGCATTTTGTTGGCTTCGTTCCTGTCCTGGCTGAAATTTACCTGTATCCTGTAACCCGGAAAAACGCCATGCGTATAGCGTGCGTAATCAATTCTTTTCTGCAAGGTTGCCTGAATGGCGCTGCTTTGCCTGATGCTAACGGCGCTGTCCTTTTGGGCAAATGAGAAAGCGGAGTGCAGGATGAAAAAAAACATGGCCGAGGCATGCCGGTAAATGTTTTTCTGTAGCCAAACGCCTGTGTACATACCTGCCTAATTTTTACCGGGCATTGAATAGCCTATGAGCCACACCACTATCCAGGGCATTACAAAGGGCAGCGTAACGGATATGGATAAAAGCGCTGTGAATTGCAGGATAAGGCTTGCCCCAACTGTTGCAAGAAATCCTTTAACCGCTATGTTCTGGGTGCGGTTTCCCATTAACCGGAATGCCATGATGCAAATATAGTGAATAGGATAAAAGACATGGTCTTATATTTGCGGAATAATACAAGCCATATTTTAATATGCCGCTGATACTGAACATAGAGACATCCACGCAGGTATGCTCCGTTGCCGTTTCGCAGGGCGGCGCCGTAATCGCCCTTGAGGAGATAAATGAGAGGAACGTACACGCCGAAATGATTACCCGTTTTATTCAGGGCGCGCTTAACAAGGCAAAGTATAAATTGAATGATTTGGATGCGATAGCCGTTGGTTCCGGTCCCGGTTCCTATACAGGCTTGCGCATAGGCACAACGGCAGCAAAAGGTTTGTGTTACGCTCTGGGCAAACCCCTTATTGCCATATCTACCCTTAAGGCTATGGCTACTGCGGCTGCACTGATTGCAGCAAAGCGTAAGGCTGACCTCTTCTGCCCCATGATAGATGCGCGGCGGCAGGAGGTATACACCGCTTTGTATGACTCCGCCGGAAAGGAAATAATATCGCCCGAAGCGAGGATACTCGACGCCTCATCGTTTTCCGGTTACCTGAAGGATAATACCATTGCCTTTTTTGGCGACGGAATGCCCAAGATGAAGGAGATTTTGAAACAGGGCAGGCAGACCGAAGGAGGGAATGGTGCGGAGCCCCGCATGTTGTGGCTCGACACCATCACGGCCTCGGCAGCGAATATGGTAGGGCTGGCAGAGGAGGCTTGCCTGAAAAATGATTTTAAAGATGTGGCTTATTATGTGCCCTTTTACCTGAAAGATTTTGTGGCAAAAAAGTAAAAATGAAACCTGCGGATGATAAAAAGCCGAATACCGGAATTACGCTACTCCATTATTGGGGATTTATTTTTTCTTTCAGCTGAAGCTGCCGCAGTTTTTTCGAAAACACGGCTGTAAAAGCCGTTCCGAGGAGCGTCATGCCGCCGCCAAAAATAACCGAAGGAACCAGATGCAGCAGCTTTGCCGCCAGGCCCGATTCAAATTCACCCAGTTCATTGGAGGAGCCGAGAAAGATCTGGTTCACCGCCATTACCCTTCCGCGCATTTCATCGGGTGTCATTACCTGTAGTATGGTGGCTCTTATAACTACGCTCACACTGTCGAACGCGCCGCTTAACGCAAGCAGTGCGAACGATAAGGCCGGACTTTTGGAAATGGCGAACAGCACCATGCACACGCCGAAGCCGAACACGGCACATAGCAATTTTACCCCGGTATTCTTCAGCGGCGGATGATACACCAGCACCGCAGCCATGATAACCGCCCCGGCCGATGGCGCCGCCCGAAGCAGCCCATACCCCAGCGGGCCGATTTTAAGAACCTGGTCGGCGAACATAGGCAACAGGGCCACGGCCCCGCCAAAGAAAACCGCAAAGAGGTCTAAGGACAGGGCGGCGATAATTTCTTTGGTGCTGAATACAAAGTCAATGCCCAGTTTAAGGCTCGCGGCGAGGCTTTCCTTTTTTTGTTTCGGCGGCAAGGGGTAGGCGGGAATAAAGTAAATGGCAGCAGCGGCCAGAACCGATAACAGGAACGCTATAAAATAGGTTATGGTAATACCCGCAAAGCCATAAAGCAGCCCCCCGGCCGCCGGTCCGCCTATGGCGCCTATCTGCCATGCCGTACTATTCCAGGCTGTGGCGTTGTGGTACTGGGCACGAGGTATGATTTGCGACAGAAGGGCAAAGAGCGAAGGACTTACAAAGGCTTTGGAAACGGCAGACAGGAAAACGAGGACAAATACGGGCGCTATGCCGTACCGGTGCAGGAAAAACTGGTTGTGTAGGGTGAACACCCAGAGCAGCAAACCGCATACGCACAGAAGGAGTGTGGAATAGAGAATGATTTTTTTCCGGTCCATAATGTCGGCAACATGGCCGGCAAACAGCACCACCCCGATAAAGGGCAGCGCCCCGGTCAGGCCTATCATGCCGAGCCAGAAGGGGCTTTGCGTGTACTCATACACCTGCCAGCCTATTACCAGCACCTGCATCTGTGTAGCAAAGGTCAGGCACAGTCTTGCAAGAAGAAAGTAGCGGAAGTGGTTTATTTTAAGGGAGGCTAAAGGGTCGTGCACGGTGGGTTTCGGAGGGGTTATGGCGGTCAGGGGCGTTTGTTCCGGCTGTTTTATTTTTCCTTCATCACTTCTTTTTTTAATTCATCCAGATTGGTGAAGAAACCCGTCATCAGGTGTATAAACTTATCGTAGTCGCCGCCAATGCTCGATGTTTCGCGTCTTTCCCTTGCTGCCCTTGCCGCTTTTGCCTGCAGCGACATCTCCTCCTGGCTCCCATAACAGATCATGCCGCCCTGCAGTTTAAGTTTGCCGTAATTCACTATAATCACCTCCTTGGTGTGCGCCGCAACATCGGGGCGGGGTATTCCAAGCCTCTGCTGATTCAGGCCGGCGGTTTCGAGCACATTTTTCAATTCCTGTTCCTGCTCCCGCGACAGTATTTGTTTTTTCTGGTACGAGATGTAGTTCATCGTTTCTGTTTCGGGCGCATCAAAGCCGCACATCAGCACACTGTCTATCACCACCACTTCGTATGAATAACGCTCGTTATCTGACAAGCCTACCGAACAATAATAATTGGCAATTAGCTTCGCATTTTTATAATCGGAGAAATAATTTTCGGTATCCACGTCATAATGAACATCGCGTAAAAGCATGGCTGTGCTGTCCGATTGGCCAAATACAGCGGGGGTTGTTAAAACAAAACAATATATAAGGGCAAGTATGCGTTGCATGGCTTTATCTCCTGTGCGTTGAGCTATTGTTCATGAGGCAAAAATTCATCGGGTTTCACAAGCTAAAATTAGTAAATAATTCATTATGCGGCGCCATATTGCCGCACCCTTTTTATTACACCATTATTGTCGCCTGTAACAGGCCGGAGCCGCTCCTTTACAATGGGTGTTTGCTGCAAATTCATAATTTTAATTTTGCATTTCCGGCTTTTTATTGAGTTAAAATTCTTATAATTGTTTCACGTATATGGAAAAAATAACTGCCAAATGCCACCGGGTTTTCAAAGATGCCAACGGCATAATAAATGTAGAGATAATAGACGGAGTTCACATTGCCATAGAACAGATGAGGGAAACTGGAATGGTAATCCGGTCATTATCCGAAGGCGGCATGGGGCTTGTGCTGGTGGATGCCCGCCCGCACCATACCATAACCGACGAGGCGATGGCTTACCTGAAGGATGAGATGATAAGCAAGAACCGTACTGCCACAGCCGTAGTTACCGATAAGCTCGGCATAAAACTGATGGTTGATTATTTTGCCAGGCTGCCCGGTATAAAGGAAAAGAT
>JABEUT010000203.1 GCA_013044305.1 Bacteroidia bacterium | reverse complement strand
TTTTTGTTTTTTTTTATTCTTGTTTTTGTATTTATGTTTGTATCTGTTTTATGTTTATTAAAGTAGTTATATATATTTGTTTCGATTTTAAGAATCATAAAGCAGATACCCGCCTGAATGCAGAACTAAGAATTAAAACATACCGGAACCATGTCTTTACTTCTTGCCTATACCTTTAATGAACAGAATGCCGCGCCCTGGGATTATTCAGGCAACAAGTGGACGGGTGCAGGCAGCGGACTTACCTTTACCGGAGGACAGAACTATGGCTATGCGGGCAGCTTCGGGCAGGGCAGCGGCGCAACATATATAAGTGTAAGCCCATTATCATTTACAGGGCTTGGTGCATTAACCATATTCTCCAGCTTTAACCTTACCAATCTTCCGGCTGCAAGCGGGGCTTATCTGGTTAATTCAACATCATTCTCGATAACGGTAAGCAGCGCCGGAACGGTTACCTTTTCTATAATCTGTAATACAACCACATGGACTGTCAATTCAACGGTTAGCCTGACAACGGGGTGGAACACCATAGGGGCGGTATATGACGGTACAGGGCTGTATATTTATATAAACGGAGTTATCGCTTCCAACAGCTCCACGGCAACGGGTACGGCAAACAACCCGGGCACGATTTATATAGGGGCAGCCTCGGCAAGCGACAGCAGCACCTATATCAAAGCCCTTATAGACTGCATAGAGTTCAGAAGTACGGCGGCCACTGCTACCGATATAGCCAATATGCACTCCTGCCCGGGCGGGGTTCTTGTAACGCAAGCACCCCACAACTTTGCCATGGGCGACCTTATTGCCGATGGCACACAAAGCTGCCAGGGTGTAGTAACATGGGTGGCAAACGCCGATGAATTTTACTTTTATCCGGTTACGCCCATTGGGAGCAGTTATTCGAGGCTGGGCAATATAGGTACTGCCGCACGCCAGTATTATATGGAACTGCTTACCGACTTTGACGGCAACGGAAACGGGCAGATTAAGATAAGCTATCCTGTGGCCGGTTTTTCAGATTACGGCTCGGCTTCGTGCAGCACCTTCACATTTGATTACCGGGGCATAAGCCCGAATATAACAGGTACGCAAAACATGTATGCCATATCGTCGCTCAAAGTATAAACCATACCTATTACATATAAACATTTAATACAATGCAAAGATGACAAATTCATTGCTAACATCGGAACAGGAAAAAGCTCTCAAACAATGCCTCGGTAAGGTATATCCGCCCAGCGGAAGGAACACTTATTTCAGGAAATATGAAGAAGATGAAGACGGGCTCCTTATCACACTTGAATTTAAACACACCTACGTAATAAGGATACCCTATTTTGAAGTGGAGGACTTTATTGCGAACTTCACAGAAATGCCACCCGAAGAGGAGCCGGCGGCCGAAGATTGTAATGAGAAAACAGCCACCGTGAATAAAAATGCGGTTGCGCGGGAGGCTGGAACCATCGCGGAAGAAAATAGCAGGAAGGTGGCACAAGGCAAAAAGTTGAGAACGCGTGAAATGGTTATCGGGCTGATAGCAAAGAGGCCGCTCTCGCATAAGGAGTTGTTAAGGGAAACGGGCATGAAGGAAGTGTCGCTCTATTACCATACCACGGCGCTGAAAAAGGAGGGGCGTATATGCCTTAACAAGGATGGCAGATATTATATGAACCCTGCCGGAGATGCGGCTGTTTTACAGGCAAGGGGCAACCATGCGGCGCCAGACCTAAGCGAAAAAAGGCTTTATGAAGCGATGCCAGCGGCGCCTCAAAACGGGATGCGAAACCCTGAAGAAAATGCTTTAACGGGCAACGATGCCGGACTGCGCGACCTGATGATAAGAAATATGGAATACCATAAGAGCAAATATGAGAATTTGAAAAAAGCAATGGAATTAATCAGCCATGTATAAACAAAATGCATACATATTTTTAAGCAATAAAATAACCACAGACTAACGATTATGATCATTCTCGACAATACAAACAAGAGCCTCGTAATATCGCTCGGAGCAAATGTAACCACCAGACAACTGGCATTTACCTGCACGGTTGTGGACCTGGGCGCTGCGGCATTTACCCCGCTTACCAATGACGGGTTAAGCAACAATACGGGCAATGTAACCATATCGGCAGCCCCGCCGGCAGGGTTATACAGGCAATTAAAGTTCCTGTCAATTTATAACACAGATTCGGCAAGCGCTACCGTAAACATATTGTTAGCGGACGGCAGCTCAACTTATCAAATATTCTCCGCCAACATAGCATCGGGCTTCAAGCTCATTTATGCGCAGGATGAGTTTGCGGTATATGATACCAACGGGGCAAAACAGGGCACGGGCACAGCGGGCGCCACAGGACCGGCAGGCGCGCCGGGCACCGACTACTGGCTTTATGTAACCAATAATTAAACAACAGATACAAACCTTAAAATTAAAATTATCATGACATCAACACCGGCATTCACACAGCAGATACAGACCGCAGCAGCCAGCCAGACATCGGCAGCCGCCTGGACTCCTTCGGCATCCGTAACAACCAACCTGATTAAAGTGCTTACCGCCGGAGCCAACGGTGCAAGAGTTACATCGCTCCTTGCGGCCACCACCGATACGGCAGCCAACGACCTGTTCCTTGTTATTGACGCAGGTGGAAACGGGGGTAACCTTGGAATAGCCGGACAGGTGGACGTTCCCCTGACATCGGGAACGGCAGCAACAAAACCGGTGGTGGATTTACTTAGCCCCGCAACCACTCCGGGCTTGCCTGTGGACAACAACGGCAAAAACTTTATCCACCTGCAGGCAGGAGATGTATTGTATGTGGGGCTGGTAGCGGGCATGTCTGCCGGTAAAACCCTATTCGTAACGGCGCAATACGAAAATTACTAATGTTCAGCAACGGGCATATACGAAGCGGATTGCTGAATGGTATGGCAAGCCTGAACGGGTTGAAGTTCGGGACCGCCCAGCTTGACGGGGCTCTGGCGCGCAGGTTAGACAATGATGCGCGCAAATACCTTGCCTTATGCAATCCCAAGCCATCCATAAAGTGGACAAAGGCGCTGAACACTTTTATCGTGAACCTGAAACAGCAAGGCAACTGGGCGCAGTTCGACAGGCTTTGGATATTCGCAGCAGACTACCGGCAAAATGCCAGAATAAGTATTGTGAACCCTGAAACGGTTCAAATCACGGAAGTAAATAATCCGGCGTGGACAAAAAATAAAGGATATGCGGGCAACGGTGCGGGCGCATTTATAAATACAAATTTTACGGCCAGCTTAAATGGCGTCAACTTCACACAGAATTCTGCCAGCATGGGAGTTTACTGCAATTCTGCTTCGCTTACCGGCTCCGTTGAGGTGGACTTCGGCAGTCAAAATGGCACTATAATGACTCAATACTGGGCCCCGACCCTGACCTGCTATGTAAATTCCGGCTCTCCTGTCGGAGGTCAGCCATATACTAAAGGCATGGTTGCAAGCGTAAGAACATCATCGTCGGCCATGAGCGCATGGATTAACGGAATACAGGTATCATCCGGTTCGTATGCATCCACAGGAATAAGCACATCGCCCACATATATTATGACACAGGACTTAAGCAACGCTCCGCAATCAGGCGTTTACAGCACGAGACAATATGCCATGTTTTTTTGCGGCGGAGGCGGCATCAGCCAACACCTGCTATACAATTCATTTAAAAACTTTTTAAATAATATATAATGGCTGCATATCTGTTACAGCAAAGCGACATGGATGTGTTTGGCGCCATTAAGGCCAGGCACCCTGAACTGGAAGTGAATAATGTAGATGTGCTGCCGGTAGCCAATGGAACAACTAACTTTAGTACAAGTCCGCCAACCTTTATACCGGACGGAACTTATACACTCTCGGACACCGATTTTGCATCTGCTGCAATGGGCTTTTATGACGATCTGACAGAACAGGGATTTTTTAACAACCTTCAAAAACAATGAAACTGTTTATGAACCTCGATTTATCGCACTTTGATAACGACAACCCCGAATTGAGGGCCGGCACGGTGCTTGCCCTGCTCCTGTTTTTTATCGGCAGGCTGTTCGACCTGATGGACATACATTTTACCATCTCATTATTTCTTCACTATGTATTTCAATTATGCAAGGCTTTAAGTTATGTAGGAGCTTTCTTCGCCGGCTACGTAACATTTATGAAGTGGCGGGAAAACAGAAAAAATAACCAATAAAAAACCAAACTATGGCACTGGGAGACTTTATTAAAGATGCCTTTTCGGGGGCGGGAAACGGATTGCTTACAGGGGTTAGCAAGGTGATAGGCAACTTTGTGGAAGACCCCACAAAGAAGGCCGAACTGAACCAACAGTTACAGGAGCTGGTGGCTAAGCACCAGGAGGCCATGGCCACCCTCGCAGCGCAAGAGTACGAAGCCCAGCTCAAAGATGCAGATTCGGCAAGGCAGATGCAGATAGCAGCGCTGAAACAGGAGAGCTGGTTTGCCAAAAACCAGATTCACCTGCTTGCCATTTCGGTTACCGCCGGTTTCTTCGGTCTGCTTGCCTATATGGTGAAATTTGATGTGCCCGCAGCCAACAAAGACATCCTGAACATTATGCTGGGCTCGCTGGGAACTGCCTGGGTAAGCATAGTGGGCTTTTACTTCGGCAGCAGCAAAGGCAGCGACGACAAGAACAAAATTATTGACAAACTGGCTTCCTGATTTAATGAATATGAATTTCGACAAGGCTTTTAATATCCTGCTTCAGTTTGAAGGAACCGCTTTTACCGACTATAACAACGATATGGGCGGCGAAACCAAATATGGCATTAGCAAGGATGCCTACCCAAGCCTCACCATTGTCTCCCTCACAGAATTTTAGGCGAAGGAAATATATGGCAACGACTACTGGCTGAAGTCAAACTGCCAGAAGCTTAAATCCGAACTACAATATGCGGTGTTCGATACTGCAGTGAATATGGGAACGGAAACAGCTGTCACGCTATTGCAGGAAGCGGCCGGGATAAAGATTGATGGCATATTCGGCGCTCAAACACTGGTGCAAAGCGATAAGGTTTCTGTTTACGAATACCTGCTCCTGCGGCAATGGAGGTACAATGATATTGTGATTAAAAACAAGAGCCAGGCGGCATTTTTAAGCGGCTGGACTAACCGGAACAGGAAGATTTATGAGATGTATAAGCAGGGCTTGCTCGCATGAATATAATGCCTGCCCGATTATTTGTCTGTTCTCACAGCTAATGCAGCCTCTCCTATAACTTTTCAGAACATTTAGGGCTGTGAAATTGTAAATGAGTATAAACAGCATTTTTATACCGTTTGGAATTTATTGCTGGTTGTTAAGAAATATTTAATGTTGAGGTAAAGATAAAGTTCTATATTTGAACAATTCTAATTCATCTGAACCACAAATGTTTAACCATTAAATTTTATTCGCCATGAATGAAATGAACATGCCCTCATCCGAATCTATATTTGCCGTTATGATGATACCAATCATTATCAGCATCATATTGTGCATAGTAATTGTGGCAGCCGAGTGGAAAATGTATTCCAAGGCAGGACAGCCCGGCTGGGCGGTACTTATTCCTATTTATAATATTATAGTGCTTATGAGGATCATTGGCAGGCATTGGACACGATTATTTGTATATCTGATACCACTGTACAACATAATAGCCATTATACAGGACATTCACAGGCTTTCAAAGAGTTTCGGTAAGGATGCAGGGTTTACAGTAGGGTTAATTTTCCTGGGCATCATATTTTATCCGATTTTGGGTTTTGGCAGTGCCAAATATGTTGGGCCTAACGGTGTGTCTCCCGGCGGAACGCCCACAGCCAACGACAGACAACCTGCGTACCTGCAATAATTTTCGGGCTGAATCAAAAAAATCAGCTATACTTGCCGCTTACCTTCCAAAATGCGACACATTATTTCAGTTTTGTTTCTGTTTCTTGTAACATTGCTTGCGGCCAAGGCGCAGATGTGTTACCTGCCTATGGAGGCGCCCGGAGCGGCAGGTAATAACTATGTTGCGGTGCCTCCGCAGGTGGCGGTGGAGTTCAGGCTGAACCACCCAAAGGTTGCCAAAGTATATTGGAAACGCGAGTACGATACCACCTATATGGCATTGTTTAACGACAGCACCATAATCAACGTGAATTATTCGCCGGCAGGTGAAAAAAAATATACGGAAGTATTGCTGGCGATAAAAAATATACCCGGTACAATTATCAGCGATATAGCAAAAAGATACAAGGGCTGGGCTGTGTTATCGGGCAGGCTGATAATATCCTCCGGCGGCAAAAGGCTGTATAGCGCATTAATTCAGAAAAGCGACAGAGCCAACAGCTACGACCTGACCTACGATGCCGCCGGTAAATTTATCTGCAGCTCGCCTCCGCTTCCTAAAATATTGCCCTGATGAACCTTGCCATACAGCGTACCCCAGCTGCTGTTTGATTATTTGCGCGAGTAGGCAACAGTATCCTTATTGTAGAAGAAACTAAGGCTGCAATTATCCTTTATAAATTTTTTGAGGTCATCGGAAGAGGTGAAGGCCTCTTTTATATTATCGGTTACCTCGTACATGGTGAGTTGTTTATTATCAGCGCTCCAGCCCAGCCTGTAGAAATAATATTTCGGGGTCTGGCTGTCGTCGTCGGCCCATATATTGATGAATGTTTTTCCGCCCGCATCGCTCAAAAAGGCTTTGTATTTGGTAACGGTGGTTTCGTTGCCTGTGGTGCTCTCCTTTTTTATCAGGTAGTTATAATCATCCGTTTTACTGACTGTATAGGTGGAGGTGGAGTCGAAACCGGTAGGCGACCAGACCCCGATAAGGTTGGCGTCAATTTTTACCGAAGGTGTTTTGTCAATAGGCACATCGCTGCCGTAGGGGCATCCCATAAAAAGCATTGAAATCAATGCAAATGCAAAAATAAAGAGTAATTTTTTCATAAGGGGTTTTAATTGGATTTAAAAATAGGTAGTTCAGTATGCAAT
>JABEUT010000202.1 GCA_013044305.1 Bacteroidia bacterium | reverse complement strand
TACCACTTGGTTTCGCCGTTTCGTTTATTGTCCTTGTACATACCCACTTCTTCCTTGTTGCCTGTAGGATAGAAAACACTGCGCATACCGTCTATTTGGCCCATATTATAGTAAACCTCCGAAGCCATTTTGCCTGCGGTGCCGGGTAAAAACTCAACTGACCTGCCGTTCAGGGTGTCGTTCTTATATGTGCTTTCGCCTTTGTAATACCCGTTCATGTCCACCATTATGTCTATTCCGTTCCTTAGATTGTCTTTATATATGGTAAGTTCATCCAGCACACCGTTAAAATGATGGCTCAACCATACCCCTTGCTTTTTATCGTTCACATAATTGCCTTCCCATTTTGTGGGACCTATGTTTTCGACCCAATAGCCCTGCCTGCGGCCCTGCGCATCCTTTTTGTTGGTATCGCCGCTTATTGTAAAGGCTTCGGCTGCAAATGCAGTGAGCAACGAAACTGCGAGCGGAAGAAAAAACATACCTGGTTTCATAAAAAAGGGTTTAGTGATTATAATTGTCTGCAAAGATATGGAGAAAGAATAAACGGAGCGCCTTCATTTTGGTTATTGAGCTCCCTCTACTACTATAACCACTTCTCCTTTTACTGTGGCAAGGGAAAAATGGCGCTGAAGTTCCTCAAGCGTTCCTCTTACCGTTTCCTCATGGATTTTTGTCAGTTCGCGTGAAACGGAGGCCTTTCTTCCTGCCCCGAAAAATACAATAAACTGCTCAAGTGTTTTCAGCAGCCGGTAGGGCGATTCGTAGAATACGAGGGTGCGTTTTTCGTCGCGAAGCGCTTCCAGTATCTTGTTCCGGCCTTTTTTATGCGGAAGAAAACCCTCGAAACAAAAGGTGTTGAAGGGCAGACCTGAATCGACCAGGGCAGGTACAAACGCCGTAGCCCCGGGCAGGCATTCCACCGCTATTCCTTTGGCAATGCATTCGCGCACAAGCAAAAATCCGGGGTCGGAAATTCCCGGGGTGCCTGCATCGGTAACAATAGCGAGGGTTTCGCCGCCTGCAATCCTTTCCGTTAATTTATCCGTAACGCTGTGCTCATTATGCTGGTGATAAGCAATCAGAGGGGTATGGATATCATATTTATCAAGTAATACCCTTGTTTTACGGGTATCTTCAGCCAATATGGCGTTCGCTTCTTTAAGGATGCGGATAGCCCGCAGGGTTATATCCTCGAGGTTACCTATGGGCGTGGGTACAATGTATAGTTTAGGCATGGGGAGTATGAATGGTGCGAATCTACTAAATAATCGGGTGAAAGGAATATAGCGGGGCGCCGCGGACAACAAATAGAGATATGCTAAAAGCGGTGCCGGCACAAATCATCAGTAAAATGTACAAGCAGGCTGAATACCTCGTTGAACTTTGTTAAAGGCAGGGTTTCACGCCTGTCGTATATATCGTGGTAGGCGTTTATTCCTCCCAGGGTATAGATAAAAAAATCGGGTACGCCGGCGGCATAAAAGAAATAGTGGTCGCTGTTGGCGGTAGGTCCGCGCATTTTAACCTGCGTTAACAGGTGCAGGGTGTCATTTATTTTAACCATGTCATGGAATGCCGCTTTGTAGATACTGCCGTTCACCACGGTAATACCCTCATCGCCGGTACCCATAATATCCATGTTTATAAGGAATTTTATTTTGGATAGTGGGAACAGGGGGTGCTGAACATAATAATGTGAGCCGCGCAAATCGGCTTCTTCGGCTCCAAAGGCAATAAAGGCAATGGAAAATGCTGGCTGATTTTCAGGCTTAGCGTAGTAGCGTGCAAGCGATAGCAGCATTGCGGTTCCGCTGGCATTGTCGTTGGCGCCGGGAAAGTAAATATCGCCCATTTTACCCAGATGGTCGTAGTGGGCGGAAAATACGATAAAACTGTCTGGTTGAACCCTTCCTTTCACATAACCGGCAATGTTTTCATCCTCGTAGTCTTTTATGAATTTGTTTTTAATGTTCAGCCTGATGCTTGTTGACTTGCCGAATGCCGTATTGCGCAGGGCATAGAGCAGGGCATAATTCATAACCGTGTCCGAAGTCTCTTCGGTAAGCTTGTCGCAAAGCATGATGATGCCTTTTGCCCTGAAGGGATTGAAACGCAGGCTTTCCAAAATTTCCATTTCTTTTTTACTGTCAGTGCCGCTGTCGTCAACTACAATAAAACTACGGCTTAAATCCTGTTTGAGAAAATGGTTCAGTTTTATCGAATCGGTCAGTACGGTTCTGTCGAACTTCAGCACAGGGAATGTCCCGTGTATAGAGGGCGTTGAAGGAATTACGATATAATCTGCGCCATCTTTTGCCAAATGCCCGTTCACCCTTACCTTTATTTTTTTAGGATAGGTATTTACCGGCAGGTGAAACTCCTGTGAATAAGAACCAAACGGGATAAGCCCGAGCTTTTTATACTGGTCGAGGATGTATCTTGCGGCTTTTCCGCATCCGTCGTTCACATATCCCCTGCCAGCCATGTATGGCGAGGCGAGAGTATCTACCACCTGTCGTGCAAACTCCTTCTGCGCCGATGTACAGAACGCATACAAACCGAAGAAAGCAGCAAAACAAGCTTTAAGTGAATAACGCATCATAGTGCAAAAGTGGCTATTTTTCGGTAAAGCAAGTAAATTTGCCCGGTGCTTCGCTGTGGATTGTTTGGTGTGCCGAAACCCTGTCAGCAATTATGATTATACGGAGAAACAAATGCCTGCTTGTACTGTTGTGCCTTCTGTTCCAGTTGGCGGATGTAAAACGCAGCTTTGCCCAGGCAGGCGGACCATCCTACATGTTCAGGGTTTTTGATGACGACGATTTCTGGAACGACCTAGGATTGGGAACAGATAAGGCATATTCCAGCGGAGAGCAACTTACGCTCTTTTACAAGTCCGGTCATAAGCCCGGATTTTTCCTTGACAAAATACTACCGAAGGCAGGCGACAGCTCGATAAATATATACAGCCTCGGCATAATGCAGCTCATGTACACGCCCTCCATCCTCACCCCTTCATATTATATTCCAAACGATTACTCTTATTCCGGAGCGCTGGTAGGCAAGCATTCACTATACTCGTACAATGCTGAAAAAAAGTATGACCTGCAAACCGAATTGGTGTTCGGCGTAATGGGTCCCGCTTCTTTAGCCGGTTCCACCCAGCGATGGTTCCACAGGGTGATACACGATACGGCAGTACCCAACGGATGGGGCAATCAATACCTGAACTCTCCGCTGCTTAACTTGAATTTTAATGCCGAAAAGGAAATATATTCCAACAAATGTTTTGAGGCGGTTGGCAACTGCAGCTTATCTGCCGGTACCATGTTCGACGGGGCTGAAGCGGGAGTAACAATTTATCTTGGCAAAATGAACCCATATTTCAACGGAATGTTCGGGCTTTATTCAACTCCGTTTTCAGGAAACGGGAAAGGCAGGAAAAAAGCGCAGTTTTATTTTATGATGAAAACTGCCGGACAATACGTGATGTACAGCGCACTATTACAGGGCGGTCTCTTTGCGCCGCAGCCAATGGTCAAAGTTATTAACGGGTATGGAGCCGCTGCCCAGGCTGTTTATATGGTAAAGCCGGCGCAGCAAATCGAGAATTTTGTCGCTTATGAGTCTTATGGTCCGGTAATTGCTTACGGCAGATTCTGCATTTCATTTACCCAAACCTATTCATCGCCGGTATTGAAAAATGTGTATGCGTATATTTACGGCAACGTAACCATATATTATTCGTGGTAAAGCTCCTAAAGTTTTTGCCTATACAATTGTTCGATATAGGACTTGTTTGGGTCTTTATCTGAAATG
>JABEUT010000201.1 GCA_013044305.1 Bacteroidia bacterium | reverse complement strand
AGAGAAAAAGGAAGAAGCCCAGCAAATGGGATTTGAATTTTAGCACCCTTTGGGTGCTGTATTAAATACCACCTTCTCTGAAGGTGGATTTTTATTGCTCCTATTGCAGATCAATGAAATGATGCAAGAGTGATAATAATCAAATCTGCGTTTGATATGCGTCATTAACAAGGGCGGGAGCGCAACGTACCTTTGTTATATCATAACAAATATCAAAATCCATTTAAAATGAGAAACTTGAATAATCTTACAGACCTGTTGGTGGACGAGCTTCAGGAGTTGCACAGCGCAGAGAGGTATCTGGAGAAACATCTGCCCGAAACCATTCTTAAAGCAAGCAATGCCGATTTGAAAAAGGCGCTTACCAACTACCACGTGCAAACCAGCTTAAGGATAGAAAGGCTTGAAGAGACCTTTAAGTCATTCAACCAGCCTGTGATTAACGGGAAGTGCGAAGTGGTGGAAAGTTTGATAGCCAAAGCAGGCAGATTGCAAAAGAGATCGGGTGAAAGCCATGTTGCGGATGCTGCCGAAATACTTGCCATTCAGGGTATAAACCACTACATGATAGCAAGCTACGGCGCGCTGGTGGCTTATGCCAAGGCCACAAACCATCAGTCGGTTGCCGAAAGCCTACAAAGTTCCCTAAGTGAACAGAGGGCTATCGACAGGCAGCTTACCCTGCTCGCCGTGCAGAAAATAAATAACGAAGCGAAGGAGAAACTGCTTGTTACCGCTTAGCGTCTGTTGGATTATGAAACGGGTGTTGCATCAGGATATTTTGCAACATCCGTTTCATGGTTTATAATAAAGGTGCCGGGGATTTGGCTTTCATTCTTTTCTTCTGGGCAAACCTGCTTACTTCGTTCCACGATAGGGTATTAAGCACATTGCTTGCCTTGCACCAGCCCCTGCGGGCAATGGCAACACCCGCTTTCATATATGCAAACTGCCCCAGATCGTGGCTGTCGGTTGTTATTACCAGGGCGATACCTGTTTCCCTTGCGCGCATTGCCATCTCATCATTCAAATCCATTCGCTGTGGCTGGGCGTTTATCTCCAGGGCCGTGCCTGTTGCCTTTGCAGCCCCGAAAACCTCCTCCATATTTACTTTATACGGTTCGCGGGAGCCTATCAGCCTGCCTGTAGGATGACCGATGCAGCATACATACCTGTTTTGGCATGCGCCTATAATCCGGCCTGTGTTGTCTTTACCGAAATTGCTGTGAACCGAGGCTGTAACCCAGTCAAGTTGCGATAGTATTTCATCTGCCATGTCGAGTTTGCCGTCGGGTAATATATCCACCTCCATGCCTTTTTTGATAAAAGCGGCGCCAAGATTATTATTAATCCTGTCTATTTCCTTCATCTGCCGGAGAACTTCCTTTTCATTCATGCCGCCTGCTATTCTCGCCGACTTGGAATGGTCGCTTATAACCAGATATTCGTACTTATAATTTTCACGCACATATTTTGCCAGTTCATCAATAGTTCTCGCGCCGTCGCTCCAAACGCTGTGCGAATGCAAATCGCCTTTGATATCGGCAACAGATACGAGTTCAGGAATCTTTCCTTTGGCCGATAATTCTATTTCCCCTTTGTCTTCGCGCATTTCGGGCGGCATAATCTGCAATCCCAGTTTTTTATATATCTCTTCTTCCGCTCTTCCTGCCACCCGCAGGTCATCATTTATGGTAAAGAGCCCGTACTCGCTTATTTTGTAGCCCTTGTTCCGCGCCAAAGTGCGCAGGTGTATATTGTGTTCCTTCGACCCTGTAAAGTATTGCAGCGCCGAGCCCCACTGGTCTTCATCCACCAGTCGCAGGTCAACCTGCCTGCCGTTGTCTTTAAGTACTATACTTGCTTTGGTGTCGCCTCTGGCAATAACATATTTGGCAAGCGCGGGGCTTGTAAAAAAGTCAACTATCTTTTTCCTGTCCTTGCCTTCGCAGGCCGCAAGTATGTCAATGTCGCCTATGGTTTCTTTCATTCTTCTAAGACTGCCTGCCAGTCCGGCTTTTTTTACCTGTTTAAGCTGTTTCAGCTTATCGAGTGTCCTGTCGCCGGTTTGCAAAGCCTCCCACAGCAACATGCGGTCTTCCACCGTTTTATGGAGTTTCAGGCCGCGCAGCATGTTCTCCACTTTCTTTGCGCCGAACCCTTTCATGCGGGCAATGCTGCCGTTGTTCAGGGCCTCAATCAGTTTCTCCTTTGTATTTATTTTCAGTTCGGAATGAATTCTTTTCAGCGACCGGGGGCCGAACCCCGTTACATCCATCATCTCAAGTAATTCAAAAGGAACGGCTTTATGGAGCTCATCATATTTCTTTATCGTTCCTGTGGCTATGTATTCTTCTATTTTACCTGCTATACCCTCGCCAATACCGGGTATTTCATCAAGCTTTTTCCCCCTTGCGTAAATGCCAATGTCATCGGGCAATGATGCTATAACACGCGAGGCCTTGTCGTATGCCAGCGCCCTGAAGCGCTCGCCGGAGCCCAGATAGCGGTATATCTCTGCCATATTATGGAATATAGCCGCCAGCTTGCCGTTGTTGCCCGAATCAGCCATCTGCTTTTTTCCCTAATATTTTTTCAATGTCTTCCCTGAAAACCATTTCCTTTTCCTGTAGCAGCTTTGCCAGTTGGTCGAGTTTATCGTGGTTTTTTTCGAGTATGGCGCTTGCCCTTTCAAAGGCCCCGTTCAGCAGGTTGCGCACCTGTTCATCTATCAGGGCGGCGGTGGAATCGCTGTACGGCTTTTGGAATGTTTGTTCCTGCATACCGGTAGAATCGTAAAAGCTAACGTTTCCTACTTTGGCATCAAGACCCAGGAGGGCTACCATAGAATAAGCCAGCTTTGTGGCTTTTTCCAAATCGTCGAGGGCGCCCGATGATATTTCATGAAATTGCAGCGCTTCGGCGGCCCTGCCGCCCAAAGCGGCGCACAGCTGGTCGTTGAATTTAGCCCTGGTGGTAATCTTATTTTCTTCGGGCAGGTACCAGGCGCTGCCCAGCGATTTGCCCCGTGGTATGATGGATACCTTTATCAGCGGATCGATGTTTTTCAGCATCCATCCCGTTATGGCGTGTCCGGCTTCATGGTACGATATGATTTCCTTTTCCCTGGGCGAGATTACAAGCGTTTTCTTTTCGGTACCCGCTACCACCTTATCTATGGCCTCGTTAAAATCCATTTCGTCCACGATGTTCTTGTTTTGCCGCACAGCGATAAGGGCGGCTTCATTGCATACGTTGGCTATGTCCGCCCCCGAAAAACCCGGTGTTTGGGCGGCAAGCAGCTTTATATCTACTTTAGATTTATCATATTTCACGGGTTGCAGATGCACGTTAAAGATTGCCTCCCGTTCTACTTTATTTGGAAGCTCTAAGTATATATGCCGGTCAAAGCGGCCCGGGCGCACCAAGGCTGGATCAAGGATATCGGCACGGTTGGTTGCGGCCAGCACAATCACTCCTGTTTTTTCATCAAAGCCATCCATCTCCGACAGCAATTGGTTGAGAGTGCTTTCGCGCTCGTCATCCACCTGAATGGAAACGGTTCTGCCCCGCCGCCTGCCTATGGTGTCAATTTCATCAATAAAAATTATGCTCGGCGCCTTGTTCTTTGCTTTTTCAAACAGGTCGCGCACCCGTGAGGCGCCCACGCCTACAAACATCTCTATAAACTCGGGGCCCGAAAGTGAAAAGAACGGAACATTGGCTTCGCCGGCAACGGCTTTTGCCATAAGTGTTTTGCCTGTTCCGGGCGGACCAATCAGCAATACCCCCCTGGGTATTTTGGCACCCAGGCGTGTAAAGTTTTCAGGTTTTTTCAGAAATTCGACCACCTCCATAATTTCAACCTTAAGTTCATCGTACCCGGCTACATCCTTAAAGGTTATTTTGCTGTTTGTGTTCTTATCTGTCATTACGGCCCGTGATTTTCCGAAGTTGAATGGCGACATGGCGCCCGTGCCGCCCGGAGTTTTTGTTATGCCGCGGAACAAAAAGAACCAAAGCCCTATAATGAGCAGGAAGGGCAATACCCAGCTAAGAACATTGCCAAGCCAGTTTTCCTGCTTTACATACTTCACCGCTATTTGCTGCGATTGGGGTACGTTTGCCTGGGCCTTTTCCAAATCGCGTACAAACACATCTACCGAGCCTATGCGTATTACATATTGCGGACCTCCCGCGGAGGCACCGAAAATATTTTTCTGGTTCAGCAACCTGTATTTCGGCTTATTCAGGCTGTCGGGTTTAAGGTAGATGTCGGCGAGTTCGTTGTTCACTACTTCAATCTTATCCACCACCCGGTCCGGAAGAATCTGCTCCTCAAAATACTTCCAGGTAATTTCCTGCGGGCTCGTCCCTGTCAGCGAAGGCAGGATATAGGGCAGAAAAATAAGGGCGAACAAGGCAAAATAAATCCAATTCATTAATGAACGGCGCTTTCCGGGTGGTTTGGATGTATCTTCTTTCTGTGCCATAAACTTCTTTGCTTTATCTGTTGTTTAAGGCATCCGGTTGTTCGGATGTGTATCAAAATTAATGGCGTTAATCTTTTAAAAGCATGATTATTGTTACCGGGCAGAATGAGATAAATCACTCACTCCCGGCATCAGCAGAGATAAAAGAAAGAAGGCAGGTCGTCCCTGCCTTCCGGTTGTTTGATTCCTAAACGGAATCAGTTCAACTGTGTACCCGGGCAACTTTCGTTCTACCGGGATTGAGAGCAAAATTACTTCAGGCGGTACAAAAGAAAATAACGGCAGTCATCTTTTAATATGATACTTGTCAGGGTACACTTTGTGAATCTATTCCTGCGCAAAACAGGCGCCATTTAAAAGGTCAGATACGGAAAAGGATGGCAATAATGATTCGGTTTTCCGACCTCACCAGATCAGGCAGCCATCCGGAAGTAGGCGCATAGGTGCCGTTGGCAAGCTGCTGCAGCACCGGATAAGTGGTATATCCATTGGGCGAAGTAACTCCGCCCGGGCCGTTGAAATAGGGTACGCTTGCCTGCCTGTGCACCAATTCCAGTTTTATCTCTATGCTTTGATTGGGCATCCAGGCAATATTGGTGGAGGCATCCCAGGCCTCAAACTGGTTTCCGGGGTTTTGGGTGAAGGGATAAAGCCCCTCCTGCAAGGTTGTTTGCAATATGCTCCCGTTTGCCAGCTGAACGGCCGCCGGCGTTGGCAGGTTGCTTGCCTGTCCGGTAGGTTCAAGAACAAGGTAGCGCCCCGGGTTAGTTACCACGCCACCGCCTATCATCCAGGCCCATTTGCCATGTGCAAACCATATACGGTTGTAGAACATGGCGCTGGCAAAGTACTGGGCATAGCCTCCTGCCGAATCGCCTGTTTTAAGTCCATTGAAGCCATTCACCCCGTCTCCTGTTTCTTCTCCTATGTCAGCGGTCAGTGAAAAAGCCATCTGGGTTATTCCTTTCGACGATCTGGGGCGGTGGAAGTAGCGCAGCAAAAAGCTGTTGTCGGAGTGGAACCTGTGCCTGCCGGGCAGCCCCGCATCATCCTGCCCGTAATAATCATTCGTCAGCAGCTTTACATTTTCATTGGGGCACCAGGTAATGTTGCCGCCAATACCCGGATTACTGTTGTAGGCGGCGTAGCTTTGCCAGCCGTTTATCAGCCACAGTTCAATTTTCAGAAAGTTCGAGGGGAATATCTGACAGCGCACCCCGTTAAAGAACCAGGGCGTATTATCGGAAGTGTAGGAAGCCTGATAGTCCCAGTTTTCGACCTGATAGTAGGAGTTGAGCCCTAAATAGGACATGAACAGGCCTCCGTCTATGTTTATGCCGTGCATGCAGTTGAAATGATAACCCCCGTAGGCTTCGCTAAGGTAGCGGTAGGCATCCTGTAAATCGTATTGTCCGCGGTAGGAGCTGTAATCGTTGCGCGGCACAACCTGGTCGCGTGTTCCGAACTGGGTCATGATGCGGGCGCGCGCGCCGTTGTAATTGAAATCTCCGCCCAAGCCCAGTTGAGAGATCTCCATTTCGTTGTCGCGGGCAAGTGCGGTAGAACCAACAACGGTATGGTCAATAGGGTTGTTACCGGAATAGGTGGCATTGGCATCCAAATAAATTTCGGGGCTGAAGTATGGAATATGAAACACCGATGAATCACGGCGGTCGTTGCCATTTATCCATGTCTGATCCATATTATCGAACGGCACCTGATCGGCAAGCTGATGTTCCTTTTTGGTGCTGTCCTTAACCGGATTTTGCGCTTTTACGGTATATATGGTTAATGACGATAAAACTAAAAAAACAGTAAAGATGGATTTCATTTTTATTACTTTTTCGCAGATATAAAGGTAACAAAGATATTAGAAATAAAGTAACAGGATGGCGGTGTTGCATTTTTATCTGTTCGTGAAAAACACCCTGCATTCCGCGCTGGCGAGAGCTTCGTATAGACTTCAAAATCAAACAGATTAAATACTCATGGGTTTTAACTTTAACCGGCAGATTGGCAGTGGGGAGCTTTGAATTTCGCCAATATCAGTAATTACTTACTTTTGCATTCCATTTAAGCATACCTGCAGGAAAACTACAAACCCTAAATGCCCAAAAAATGACACTTAAAGAAGTACAGGAACTCATACGTTTTGTTTCCAGAGCCAATGTAAACGAGGTGGAACTGGAAACGAAAGATGTAAAGCTGGTAATTAAAACCGGCAGGGGAGGCGGACAGCCTTTCACCGAAACGGTATATACCACCGGAGTACAGACGCCACCCGTTGCGCCCCTTAGCACGGCCCCTCCTGCACAGCATATAGTTGAGCCGGCAGCAGCCATGCCGGCACCGGCGCCGGCCACCCGCGAAGAAAACGAACAAACCGGAGCGGGCAGGGTAACCATTAAAGCGCCTATGATTGGTACCTTCTACCGTTCTTCGGGACCCGATAAAGGACCGTTTGTTAATGTAGGCGACAAGATTGAAAAAGGCAAAGTAATCTGTATCATTGAAGCCATGAAGCTGTTCAACGAAATAGAATCGGAAGTTACAGGCACCATAGTAAAAGTGCTTGTTAACGACGCTTCACCCGTTGAATATGACCAGCCCCTGTTCTTGGTAGACCCCAGCTGAATATAATAATGAACAAGGTAGAGCGATGAACAAAAAACTGCCCGCTGTCAACCCAGACGTAACAATGTTCAAAAAGATACTTATAGCCAACAGAGGCGAAATAGCCATGCGTATCATACGCAGTTGCAAAGAAATGGGTATAAAATCCGTGGCCGTATATTCCACCGCCGACAAGGAAAGCCTGCATGTACGGTTTGCCGACGAAGCGGTTTGTATCGGTCCGCCCCCGAGCAAGGATTCGTACCTGAATATGCGGAGCATTATATCGGCAGCCGAAATTACCAACTCCGACGCCATACACCCGGGCTACGGATTCCTTTCGGAAAATGCCAAATTCTCACACATCTGCGAGGAACATAAGATAAAGTTCATTGGCGCCTCTCCGTCAATGATAGAGGCAATGGGCGACAAATCAACCGCCAAGGCCACCATGAAAAAAGCCGGCGTGCCTGTGGTTCCCGGTTCCGACGGGCTTATTGAGGATATAAACGACGCAAAGAAAACAGCCAAAAAGATAGGATACCCGGTAATGATGAAAGCCACCGCCGGCGGAGGCGGAAAGGGCATGCGCGTAATATGGGAGGAAAAAGAACTTGATCATGCCTGGGAAACGGCCCGCATGGAAGCGGCAGCCGCCTTCGGCAACGACGGTATGTACATGGAGAAGTTCCTTGAAGAACCGCGCCATATAGAAATTCAGGTGGCAGGCGACCAATACGGCAAGGTATGCCACCTGTCGGAAAGAGATTGCTCCATTCAGCGCCGCCATCAGAAACTGCTGGAGGAAACCCCTTCGCCATTTATGACCGATAAGCTGCGCGACGCCATGGGAAAGGCTGCCATCAAAGCCGCCAAAGCCGTGAACTACGAAGGCGTGGGAACGGTTGAATTTTTGGTTGACAAGCACCGCAACTTCTATTTTATGGAGATGAACACCCGCATACAGGTGGAGCATCCCATAACGGAAGAAGTGATTAACTACGACCTTATCGCCGAACAGATTAAAATAGCCGCAGGCATCAAAATATCCGGGAAGAACTACTTTCCGCAGCTTCACGCCATGGAGTGCCGCATCAATGCCGAAGACCCGGCCAACAACTTCCGCCCCAGCCCGGGCAAGATATTGAATTTCCACCTGCCCGGCGGTCATGGCGTTAGGGTTGATACCCACGTATATGCCGGATATGTAATACCCCCGAACTACGATTCCATGATAGCCAAACTCATTACCATGGCGCAAACCCGCGAAGAGGTGATAGCCAAAATGATCAGGGCATTGGATGAATTCGTTATTGAAGGCGTAAAAACAACCATTCCATTCCATAAAAAACTGCTGGAAAATCCCCGCTTCATCAAAGGGCAATACAATACCGGGTTTCTGGAGCAGGAAAAGATGATTTGAGGCGGCAGGCGCCCTGTTTTATGATTCGGGCAATCAAAGCTCAACCAAATGAAAAAGATACATCTGTGTAACGGCAGAACGGGCTGCAGGGCGGTGCAAACGCATAAAACCATTTCTGCTATAGCCGCTATCTGCCTGCTTTGTATCATTCCTGTAATCGGTGCGAAGGCCCAAACCATATCCACAATAGCCGGCAACGGCTTTGCCGCTCCCTATCCCGGAGGGTTTGCCGGCGACGGCGGACCGGCAACCGCAGCCGAATTATCAAATACATTTGGCGTGGCTTGCGACAAGGCAGGCAACATATATATTGCCGATTTGGAAAACAACCGCATCCGCAAGGTGGATACCGGCGGCAATATCACAACCATTGCAGGCAACGGTACGGGAGGGTATAGCGGCGACGGAGGACAGGCCACCGCAGCAGAATTAAACGGGCCCTCCGGCGTAGCTGCCGATACAGCAGGTAATATTTATATTGTCGATTCGTATAATCAATGCATCAGGCTGGTGAACAGAACCGGCGTAATACCCACCGTGGCAGGCAACGGTACGGGAGGGTATAGCGGCGACGGAGGACCGGCCACTGCAGCAGAATTAAACGGCCCCTCGGGTGTGGCAGCCGATATGCAGGGCAACATTTATATAGCCGATTACTGGAACAACCGCATACGCAAAGTAAACAGCGCCGGAACCATTTACAGCCTGGCAGGCAATGGAATTCAGGGGTATAGCGGCGATGGCGGCCTTGCACTATCGGCTGAACTCGATGGACCGGCGGGTGTGGCAGCCGACAAATCCGGCAACATCTTCATAGCCGATGAATTCAATGAATGTATCCGTAAAATAAATTCAGCCGGTATCATCTCCACGGTTGCAGGCAACGGCATAAACGGATTTTCCGGCGACAGGGGGCCCGCCACAGCGGCTGAATTGTATAACCCCGCTGCCGTGGCAACCGATACCCTCGGCAATTTTTACATTGCCGACTTCTCTAACGAACGTATTCGCAAGGTTAGTTCGGGCGACAGCATATACACCCTGGCAGGCAACGGCATGGCAGGGTTCAGCGGCGACGGGGGAGCGGCGGCCACAGCAGAACTGGATGCGCCGAACGGCGTGGCAGCAGGGCTTAAAGGAGCAATATTTATTGCCGACGGCAACAACAACCGCATACGCAAGGTAACTGCGGGAGCCGCACTGGCAGCGGCAGGCATACCGGGCCAGAGCATGAGTTTAACCGTGTACCCCAACCCGGCTTCCGGTATGGTTTACATAAGAACCCGGGCTTGCCCGCAGGGAGGATTTTTTTATGCGGAGCTATGCGATATGTTCGGAATGGTGGTGTATAAACAGCAGGAAACGGGGCAAACAAATCTTTTTGCAATGGATGTGTCCCAGTTTGCTGCAGGCATCTATTTCGTGCAGGTTGTAATGCCTGATGCAACCTATGTGCAGAAGGTGGTTGTAATACACTGATGCGCATTAAAATATGATAATCAAAAGCAGGTTCGAAACCTTCTTTCGCTATTTTATGCCACTGTTTGCGTATCTTTGCCATTCTATTTTTTAGCCATGTTTGATAGTTTATCGGAAAAACTGGAAAGGGCGTTCAAATTGCTTAAACGCCAGGGAACAATCACCGAGGTGAATGTTGCGGAAACCATTAAAGAAATACGGCGCGCACTGATCGACGCCGACGTAAACTATAAGATAGCCAAGGAATTCACCGATGCCGTGAAGGAAAAGGCAATAGGCATGAATGTGCTTACGGCGGTATCGCCCGGGCAGCTGCTGGTAAAGGTAACCCACGACGAGCTTGTAAAACTGATGGGAAGCGAAGAAAGCTCCATACAGCTTACAGCCAACCCTACGGTTATACTCATGGCGGGCCTACAGGGATCGGGTAAAACCACCTTTTCTGCCAAACTCGCCAATTACTTTAAAAACAAAAAAGGAAAGAAACCCCTGCTTGTGGCATGTGATGTGTATCGCCCCGCCGCAATAGAACAACTGAAAACACTCGGAGCATCGCTCGAAGTGGAGGTGTATGCCAATGAAAATGAAAAGAACCCTGTAACCATTGCAAAAGCAGCCATAGATCATGCGCGCAAAAACGAAAATACGGTGGTGATAATAGATACCGCCGGGCGCCTGGCCGTGGATGAGGAGATGATGAAAGAAATAGCGGCGCTGAAAAAGGCCGTACAGCCCCAGGAAATATTATTTGTGGTGGACAGCATGACCGGACAGGATGCAGTGAACACCGCCAAGGCTTTTAACGACAGGCTCGACTTCGACGGGGTGGTGCTTACCAAACTCGACGGCGATACCCGGGGCGGAGCGGCGCTTTCCATCCGCGCGGTGGTGAACAAGCCGATAAAATTTGCAGGTACAGGCGAAAAACCCGATGCCCTTGATGTGTTTTACCCTGCACGCATGGCGGACAGGATACTCGGCATGGGCGATATAGTGGGACTGGTGGAAAAAGCCCAGGAGCATTTCGACCTTGAAGAGGCACGCCGCCTGCAAAAGAAAATTGCCAAAAGCCAGTTCGACCTGAACGATTTCCTGCAACAATTGCAGCAGATAAAAAAAATGGGCAACATGAAGGATATCGCCTCCATGCTGCCGGGGATGGGAGCCTTAAAAGACGCCGAAGTTGACGAAAAGTCGTTTAAGCACATTGAAGCCATTATACAGTCCATGACAGGGAAAGAAAGAGCCAACCCGCAAATACTCAACGGCAGCAGGCGGAAGAGGGTAGCCGACGGAAGCGGCACAAACATTCAGGAGGTAAACCGACTGCTGAAGCAGTTTGAAGAAATGAATAAAGTGATGAAGCTGATGAGCAATAAAAATGCCATGTCAGGCTTAATGAGCAGGATGGGTAAAATGCCTTTCGGGAAATAAAAATAGATTAGCGATTAACGATTAGCGATTACAGATTTCTGATTTAAAATACAATGAGCGAAATTCGTACTAAGTTGAATAAGTTTGACCTTGAAGAGAGACTAATTCGCTTTGCTGTTGCTATAGTAAATTTGGTAAGTTCTATGCCCGATTCACGACCTGCCAGTCATTTAGGCGGGCAGTTATTACGATCAGGCACCTCACCTGCGCTCAATTATGGAGAAGCCCAAAGCGGTGAATCACGTAAAGATTTTATTCATAAGTTGCAAATCGTATTAAAGGAACTAAGAGAAAGTCATGTTTGTCTGAAAATTATTTTTAGTTCTCAACTTTACAATTCAAAGGAGCAAATGGAAGTTTTGTTAGCCGAAAGTAATGAGTTAATTTCAATTTTTGTAAAAAGTGTTGAAACTGCCCGGAAAAATGATAAACAACAAGTTATCACTTCATAAATTCGCAATGGTCTTTTAAGTTACTTCGCTAATCTACAATCGTTAATCGTTAATCGAACTTCAAATTTGATAAATGCACATCTTAGACGGGAAAAAGGTATCGGAGCAGATACTGGAAGAAATTAAAAAAGAGGTAACCCTGCTTAAGCAGGAAAACAAAAAGATTCCCCATCTGGCCATCATACTCGTAGGCAACAACCCGGCCAGCGAAACATACGTAGGTGCAAAGATAAAAACCTGCGAAAGGGTTGGCTTCCGCGCATCGCTCATACGCCTGCCCGACAGCATTGAGGAGAGCGCACTGCTGAACAAAATTGACGGCATCAACAGCAATGACGACATAGACGGATTGATAGTACAGTCGCCTTTCCCCAAACACATCTCCCCTGAAAAAGTAATTGAACGCATTAGCCCGGGCAAGGATGTGGACGGCTTTCACCCCGAAAACCTGGGAAGGATGGCGCTGAATATGCCCGCCTTTGTCCCCGCCACGCCCTTCGGTGTGCTGCAACTGATAGCAAGGTATAAAATACCTACGGCCGGAAAACATTGCGTAGTAGTTGGCAGAAGCCATCTGGCAGGTTTGCCCATGAGCCTGCTGATGATGCGGAATGCCAGGCCGGGGAACTGCACCGTAACGGTATGCCACAGCCGGACTGCAGATTTGAAACATTATTGTATGCAGGCCGACATACTTATTGTAGCCACCGGACAAACGGAGACAATAACAGCCGATATGGTGAAAGAGGGCGCGGTGGTAATAGACATTGGAATCTCAAGAATACCCGATGCTTCCAAGAAAAGCGGCTACCGCCTTATGGGCGATGTAAAATTCGACGAGGTGGCGCCTAAATGCAGCTACATTACACCCGTTCCGGGAGGCGTAGGCCCTATGACCATTGCATCGCTGCTCATGAACACGCTGGAAGGAGTAAAGCGGAAATATAAGCAGGTATAACAAACCATTCCCCCGACCGTGGTGCGGGCCAAGGCAATGGAAGTCATTTGCCAAAAATACCTACTTTCGTTGTTTTATATCTGCCATGCCGAGCCGGTTCCGAACCGTTTTACTCATCTGTATAGTTTCCCTTATACTATCGTCATGCAGGCGGGGGATGCTCTATCAAAAGTACACTGAACTGCCCGCCGGTGGCTGGGATTATAAGGCTCCTGTAAGGTTTTCGGCGAATATAAACGACACGACAAACTTTTATAATATTTTCGTGAATATACGTAATTCGGATAGTTATGAATACAGCAACCTGTACCTGTTTATTGACATTACCACCCCTATGCACACCCATACGCGCGATACTCTGGAATGTATCCTTGCCGCACCTTCGGGCCGGTGGCTGGGGAAAGGGCTTGGAGATATCTGGGATAACAAAATATTGTATAAACAAGGAGTTCGTTTCCCGAAACGCGGCGAATATAATTTCACTTTTACACAGGCCATGAGGGACGATAAGCTGCAAATGATAATGGATATGGGGCTGACCATAGAAAAAAGCCCCGCCACCACCCAAAGGAGTGATTAACATATTTAACGCAACCGCTAACAGCCACACCCACTATGAAAGTAATAGACAGGCTTAAAAAAGCCAAATCAACATTATTCTCTTTCGAAATTCTGCCTCCCCTGAAAGGAAAGAGCATACAATCCATTTACGACAGCATTGATCCGCTCCTAGATTTCAGCCCTTCGTTCATCAATGTTACCTACCACCGCGAGGAATACATATTCAAAAAAAGGGAAGGAGGATTCCTTGAGCGCATACCCGTTCGCAAGCGCCCGGGAACGGTAGGCATTTGCGCCGCAATAATCAACAAGTACAAGATAGATACTGTTCCGCACCTTATCTGCGGAGGCTTTACGAAGGAAGAAACGGAGAATGCACTTATTGACCTGCAATTTCTCGGAATTGACAATGTGCTTGCCTTGCGGGGCGACGCCGTAAAATCTGAAAGCGCCTTTGTACCGGAGCCGGGCGGCAACGAACATGCACTCGACCTGGTAAAACAGATTGTACTTATGAACCACGGAAAATACCTCAATGAGGAAGTGGAAGATTTAAGCAAACACTCCAGCTACTGCATTGGAGTGGCCGGATATCCGGAAAAGCACTTTGAATGCCCGAACATGAAAGCCGATCTCAAACACCTGAAAGCCAAAGTGGATGCCGGCGCGGAATATGTGGTAACGCAGTTGTTCTATAATAATGATAAATACTTTGAATACCTTGAGTCGGTAAAGCAGCTTGGTATTCATGTTCCTGTAATTCCGGGCATCAAGCCAATCACATCCAAAAAGCAACTGCTCTCACTGCCTAAGTTTTTCCATGTAGATATCCCCGAAGGGCTTGCCGAAGCGGTGGAAAAGTGCGAAAATGATAATGAAGCGAAGGAGGTGGGAATTGAATGGACTATTGCCCAGTGCAAAGAACTGATTAAACACGGCGCGCCCTGCATCCATTTTTATACCATGGGCAGGTCGGAGTCGGTACGGAAAATAGCGAAGGCGGTTTTTTAAATGCAGAATAAAAATGTATCTGCCGTATGTAACTCACAAGGAGTAAACCTTTGATTCTCCTTTAATATTTTCAGGTCAAAGTTTAGCCGTCCATTCGTCCACCGTGAGCACATCAGCCTGGCGGGGGAAAACCTTTTCAACCAGTACGCGGTGCACTTCTTCATCCCTGTCGGCACAGCAATCGGAAAGTACAGT
>JABEUT010000200.1 GCA_013044305.1 Bacteroidia bacterium | reverse complement strand
TGTATAGCCGGCTTCCGCCTTACTGAACAGGGAGTCGTAATTGGCTGGTTTCGGCAAGGCCTTTCCTGAATCATTTTTCGGGTTTGCCATGTTGTCGTAGGTATTGCCGAGCGCAAAATACAGTTTAGCCAGCAGAGGCTTATCTTGCGGATTATTTGCCTGCTCAATCTTGCCAATGGCTGTTTGCAGGTTGCTAATGGCTTTGGCGCTGTTATGCGTGTGCAGGTAAAAATTAATCTCCTTGATAAGAAGCATTACGTTGCCGGGATATTTATCCATGCCATCTTTAAGGTATGTAAGGGCTTTGGCGGTATCCTTCAGGTTGCTAAGACAAATATCTACCATGGCTGCATAAGATTGCGCACCCTTGTCTGAAGGCGGCATCTTTTCATAAATACCTGCCAGTTGCTGGTAATAGCCCAAAGCCTTGGGGTAGTTCTGAAGCTGCTGGGCCGTGCGTCCGGCATTCTGAATGTTCTGCCTCATCATTTCCGCAGTATCGCTAATCCCCAATATATGAGACAGCCCAATTTCTCTTTCGAACATAGCCAGTGCAACAGGAAAATTTTTGCTGTTGTATGCCGAAATGGCAATATTGGCCATACGGTTAAGGCATACAGGGAGCATGGAGCGCGCCTCGTCCACCCTTTCGCCCTTTTCTTCAAGCTGGGTAACCCTTGTAAATGAGTATGCCGATACCGAAATAGCTGTTGTATCCACGCTGATATAGGCTTCCGAATTCATCTTCTGCAGGCTTTCAGCATTGGTAGGTTTGCCTTCCTTTTTAATTAAACCGTTAATAATTGCATTCAGGCGGAAATCAAATAATGCAAAATAAACCTGACCACGGTACAGCCACATCTTCGGTTCATTCATCGTTTTATCATTCACAGCCGCCACATCAATGGCATCTTTGGCGGCTTTCAATTCAACCGAATCTTTATACTTGTTGTATTCGTCAAGGTGCGCCCAGGCGCTTACAACCTTGTTCTCCTGTGAATAAACCTGGTTAAAAACACTTACTGTAAGGGTGGTCAACAAAAAAAATATCTTGCTCTTCATACCGGATTGTTTGAAGCACAAATCTAAATTAAAAAACCTTTACAGGCGGTTAAAATTCGTTAATTTTGCCAACACACATCATCCAATGAATACTCCATCTGATAAGCCCTCCCTGAAAAAAAACACGGAAAATCCGGCAGCAAGGGAAAAGTACGAGCCGGTTATCGGCCTGGAGGTGCATATTCAGCTTCGTACCAAAAGCAAAGCCTATAGTTCCGACTCCACGGAATACGGCGCCCTGCCCAATTCACAAACTAGCCCTATTTCTCTCGGCCACCCGGGCACCCTGCCTATGGTGAACAAAAAGGTGGTGGAATTTGCCCTGAAACTCGGCATTGCCTGCAAGTGCAAAATAACCGCCGAAAACCAGTATGCACGGAAGAATTATTTTTACTCCGATCTGCCCAAAGGATACCAGATAACACAAAGCACAACACCCATCTGTACCGGTGGCTATGTTTCCTTTCATATCGGCAATAATAACAAAAGGCAAATTTCCCTGAACCGGATACACATGGAGGAAGATACGGGGAAAAGCATTCACGACCAGGATCCGGCCGATACCTTGATTGACCTGAACCGCGCCGGGGTACCCCTGCTTGAAATAGTAACCGAACCGGTAATAACCAACGCCGAAGAGGCTGGCAATTACCTTACCGAGCTTAGGCGGCTGGTGCGCTATCTGGAAATCTGTGACGGCAACATGGAAGAGGGAAGCCTGCGCTGCGACGCCAACGTTTCGGTAAGGCTGAAAGGGGATAAAAAACTGGGCACGAAGGTAGAAGTTAAAAACATGAACTCCTTACGCAATGTGCAACTGGCAATTGAATACGAAATAACCAGGCAGATAGAGGCATTGGAAAAAGGAGAGCCATTACGCCAGGAAACCAGGAACTATAATGCTGCTACGAATAAAACAAGTGTGATGCGGACAAAGGAAAGTGCCGATGATTACCGCTACTTTCCGGAACCAGACCTGCAGCCGCTTATTATTTCCGATAAGCAGATTGAGGCAGTAAAACAATCATTACCCGCCCTGCCCGAAGAACTTTACGAAAAATATACCGGAGTACTGAAACTGGGTGACTACGACGCCTCGTTGATTATAGAGAATAAGGAATTCGCCCTGTACTTTGAGGAGCTTACCAGGCATACCACCAATTACAAAAGCGCCGCAAACTGGATGATGGGGGAAATAAAGTCGTACCTGAACGAGAATGCCATATCTATTGACAGATTCCCTATTAAACCGGCTAAAATTGCCGAAATAATAAAAACCGTTGAATCTGGAAGCGTGAGTTATACGGCGGCTTCGGGTTCCATATTTCCCGAATTGATTAGAAATCCTGATAAAACTGCAATAAAAATTGCAGAGGAGCAAAACCTGTTGCAAGAAAGCAATACCGACGTGCTTCAGGATTTTGTTAAACAGGCAATCGCCAAATTTCCCGATAAGGTGGCAGAATACCAAAACGGTAAAACAGGCTTAATAGGGCTTTTTATGGGTGAAGTAATGAAGTTATCCAAAGGCAAAGCCGATCCCAAGATGGCAAACAAATTGGTTACCGAGGCATTGCGGAAAAAGTAGGACAGTCGGGCTGTCATTATTTTCTGTTATTATTTTGTGCACTGTGCGTTGCAAGTATCGAACTTTTTAAGTGAGTTGCAACGAATAAAAAAAACTTATTAGCGCCTGCAAATAGAATTTTAAAAGGATGCCAGAAAACACTTGAATAAATCCGTTAACCCAGAACCTCATATAAATAATAATACACGGGGCTAAACCAATAGAAAGCCCCGCATGTGTGGGGGGCTTTCTATCCTATAGCTATTCAAGAGAATCAACGTACTTCTGACGCAGAATTGCTTTAAGTTTCTTTTGTCTACGCACAACGGACGGCTTGTTGTATACTTTTCTTGCCCTTAGTTCCTTTACAATGCCAATGCGTTGAAACTTTTTCTTAAAGGCGTTTAAAGACTTTTCGAGGCTTTCGCCTTCTTTAACATGTACGATAATCATAATAATATTTGGTATTAATACTTTTTGTTAATGAGGGCTATTTTCATCTTTACCATCTTTCTCTCTTATCCCCTCCGAATTTTCTGTTGCCACCACCACCTTCTGTTCTTGGTTTAGCAACAGACACGGACATGTTCCTGCCATCAACCTCTTGGTCGTTTAACCCATCTATAGCTTTTTGAGCCTCTGCATCATTAGGCATTTCCACAAAGCCGAATCCCCTGGAACGGCCTGAGAATTTATCGGTCATTATTTTACAAGAAGATACTTCACCGAAATTCTGAAATAATTCCCTTAGGGAATCTTGGTCAAGTTTGAATGGCAGGTTTGATACGAAAATGTTCATTTGTCTGTTATTTTATTGGTTATTTACTACTTGCACATTAACTGCGGCCGGGCCTTTCTTACCCTCCTGAACTTCAAATTGCACCTTATCACCTTCACGGATGGGTGCTTTAACGCCTGAAGAATGAACGAATAAATCCGCTCCTCCTTCGTCTGATTTAATAAATCCAAAGCCTTTTGAATCATTAAAAAATTTAACTACTCCTGTTTTCATTGTTTGTTTTTGTTTTTGATGTTATATTAAATTGTAACTGTTTGCTTTTGTTAACCAAAGTATGCTTTCAGTAATTTACTACGTGAACCCGCCCTTAATCTTCTTATTGCCTTTTCTTTAACCTGGCGCACCCGTTCCCTTGTAAGGCCGTGTTGTTGCGCTATTTCATCCAATGTGAGCGGGTGTTCTAGCCCAATGCCAAAAAACATCATTATAGTATCGCACTCGCGTTCTGGTATGCTGGAAAGGACTCTTTTTATTTCCATACACAACGATGATGCCATGAGTATTTTATCTGGCTGCGGACTTTCTTTATTTTCCAATACATCCATAAGTGTCCTGTCCTCTGAACTTGAAATTGCAGAATCAGTTGATAGATGCCTCCCTGATGCTTCCAGTGTAACCTTAATTTCGTCTTCCCTCATACCAAGGGCGTCGGCTATTTCTTCTGTGTTTGGCTCTCTTTCAAACTGTTGTTCCAGTCTTGCACCTGCTTTCTTTATCTTATTAATAGCTGTTACCTTATTAAGGGGCAATCGCACCATTCTTGAGTTTACGGCAATAGCCTGCACTATGGATTGCCTTATCCACCATACTGCGTAGGAAATAAATTTAAACCCGCGTGTTTCATCAAACCTGCCCGCAGCTTTTATGAGACCAACGTTTCCTTCATTTATAAGGTCCGATAACGTAAGCCCCTGGTTTTGGTATTGCTTGGCGACTGACACTACGAAACGAAGATTAGATACGACGAGTTTCTCCAAAGCCTGACTATCACCGGTGCGTATTTTTTGGGCAAGTATTGTTTCTTCTTCCGCAGTTATCATCTCTTCTCTGCTTATATCGGCAAGATACTTGTCAACCGAAGGGCTGTCGCGGTTAGTTATTAGTTTATTGATTTTTAGTTGCCTCATGCTTTTATTCGTAACCAAAGATTAAACTTTCCTCCATTCATGTTTCTTTCCTCCGCTGCATCCGCTTTGTAAGGGCATGTCTATGGTATTGACCTTTAAGCCGCAACCCTCGCATACATATTTGTTTAAACCTTTCTCACCCATAATTACCCAATTATGGAATGATGATTTTTTACAGCCTCTTATCTTGGGTGTACTTGTTTTAACCTGCACTTCCTGACAAGCGGTGCAGCAATAAACGCTAAGTGTTTTTAATTTATTCATCTTGTTCAGTTGTGTAAAGGCAGCACAAAATCTATGTTCAGCACGTCCTCTCCTTGAAGAATAATACTGTGTTTCGCATCGTACTTCCATTTTTTTTCATACCCGCTTTTAAGTGCCGCATAGTTGTTTCTCGGAACAAACCTGTATATGTTCTTTTCCTTAAGTTTTGCATAGTCATCAAAAGGATGAAAATAACCGTAGTGAGTAACATTATCCGTACAAGTAACTCTTGTAACGAAAGTTTTATTTTTGGTAGAATACGTATCTTCTATAAGCTTGACCATCTGTTCCTTATCCATTATTGGTGTTTATGAGATTATTTCTTCTATTTCCGAATAAAGCGTGGTGGCTATATGACGAGAGAAGACAAGATTACGTTCGTTAAGGGCCTCCAGGCGTCCTTTCCGCAGTTTGTCCACTTCGGCACTCATGGTAAATAGTTCTCTTATGCCTCTTCCGGTGTAATGGACGAACCTGTCTCCTTCAGTCCTTATCACTTTGTATGAGGCATACTCGCCATTCTTGAGTTTTATGACACCGGTATGGCCTTCCATCAGTATTTCAAATTTGTTATCTATCATGATTTTTATGGCTGCTGCTTTGCTTCTGAGATGGTTTCATTGTGTCAACAAATGGGTGGCCTTTTATCTCAGCTATGTCCTTATGTAACAGCTTTGTTATACCGCGCAGGTAAGATACTTCGTCAGGTGAACAGAAGGAAACGGCCTTACCTGATGCCCCGGCTCTTCCTGTCCTTCCGATGCGGTGAACATATGTTGCTGCTTCTTCCGGGAGTTCATAGTTTATTACATGGGTAAGATTATCAATGTCTATACCCCTGGAAGCAATATCGGTTGCCACAAGCACACGGGTAGTTCTGTTCCTGAAACACTTCAGGGCTCTTTCCCTTGCATTCTGCGATTTGTTACCATGTATGGCTTCAGCTTTAATTTGATTGAGGTTAAGCTCTTTCACCACTTTATCCGCGCCTCTTTTGGTTCTTGTAAACACAAGGGCATTTTCTATCATGGCATCTTTAAGGATATACTTTAACAGGGCGCGTTTATTTTCTTTATTCACATAATAGATGCCTTGTTCTATTAATGACGACGTAGAAGTAACGGGTTCAATCGTTATATAAACAGGAGTATGCAATAACTTATCCGCAAGTTTTCTTATTTCAGGGGACAGGGTGGCAGATAGAAAAATAGTTTGCTTCTTTACAGGTAATTCAGCAATGATACTACGTATATCGTGGATAAAGCCCATGTCAAGCATCCTATCAGCTTCATCTAACACAAAATATTCTACCGAATTTAAGTTTACGTGCCCTTGTTCTATCAGGTCAATCAGCCTGCCTGGTGTTGCAATAACCACATTGGCTCCTTTACGGATACTATTTACCTGGCCTTGCTGTGAAACCCCTCCAAAAATCAGGGCGTATTTTAGATTCATATTGCTGCCGTAGGCTTCAAAACTCTGATATATTTGTAATGCCAACTCGCGGGTGGGTGCCAGAACAAGTGCCTTTATTCCTTTGGAGTTTATGTTTTCCTGATTGTTCAGCAATTGTAAAATTGGTAATGCAAATGCTGCTGTTTTACCGGTACCGGTTTGTGCGCATCCCAATATGTCTCTGCCTGCGAGTATATGTGGGATTGCCTTTTCCTGAATTGGGGTCTGCTGTGAATAACCCTGCCTGGTTATAGAAT
>JABEUT010000025.1 GCA_013044305.1 Bacteroidia bacterium | reverse complement strand
ATAAAGGAATATAAGGCCTCTATACTGGCAAAGGAAGAGATGATAAAGCAAAGCGAGGCGCTGCTTAAGGAAAGGAACAAGGAGCTGAAAGTAAAAAGAGACGAACTGGATGAGATCGTTTCGGAAACCGAGAAGGAAGAAAAAGCCCTTATCAAAAAATCGGAGGACGGCCGAAGCAATATCGACCCTACTTTGCTGGCAGCTTACCTGCGCATACGCCCCAACTTTAAAAATGGCCTTGCTGTTGTTACGGTTGAAAGGGAATCATGCAATGGTTGTTTCGTAAAGATACCGCCACAACGGCAAAGCGATATTACATCGCACAAAAAGCTGGTAGTTTGCGAACATTGCGGCAGAATATTGGTGGATAAGAGTATTTTGGACGAAAAGAAGAAAGCTCCCACATCCAAAGTGCTGGAGAAGATGTCGTAAGAGAAATTCCGTCACTTCTCTGCCATAAGAGCGGAGCTGCGGATGTTCATCGGCAGCTATAACTTTATAAATTCAAATTAGGCATTGCTCCAGTACCATTGATATTCATTGGCCGGTATGGCTTGCTGTTTCCAATATGCAGGTGTAACCACATTGTTTTCGGCTGTCCGGAGCAGCCTGTTGTAAATAGCGTTTTCAGGATTAAAACCAAGGTCGGTAACCCCTACTGTAAATGTTTCTTCAGGCTGCTCGCCTGTCTTTGTGATGTCTGTCTGTGGTGCAACAGGCAAGGCCTGAATGGCAGGCTGTTTTGGCGGAGGGCTTTTTACTACAATAACCGTAAACCGGTTGGTTTCAAGCAAGCCTTTCAAAAAACTTACCCTGTCTTTGCTGCAGTTCTTCTCGGCAATGGAACATTTTATTCCATCCAGATCCTCAAATAAATGATTTTGATTTAAAGCCATTGCAATTAGATTTGTGTTCAGTTTCGGATCATGGTTGATGTCAGAACCCGCAGGTTTTAATTACATAATCATAGAATCCTCCGGCAAAGCCAGTAAAAATTATGCCGAACATGCAAACCGCCAGGCCTGCGGCTATAGAGAATCCGGGTTTAAGGGCAGGAACAGGGGAGTCGTTCGGGTCAATAAATATGGCTTTTATTATTTTTAAATAATAATATAACGAAACGACCATATTCAGTGAGGCAAAGGCTATGATCATAGAATTCCCTTTGCTTGCACCCGCAATTACAAGAAACATTTTCCCAAAAAAACCAGCCGTAGGCGGTATTCCGGCCAATGAAAAAATGGATATGGACAAGATCCAGGCATAAACCGGATTGGTTTTATAGAAACCTCTGTAATCGCTTATATTCTCCAAACCAGTTTGTGCCGAAACAAGCGAAATAACCCCGAGTGCTCCCAGGTTTGAAAAAATATAGACCATCATGAAATAAATGGCGGCAGCGGCTCCAGGCTTGTTCCCCGCCGACAATGCAAGCAGGATATACCCCACCTGGGTAATAGATGAGAAGGCGATAAAACGCTTTATGTTATTCTGCCGAATGGCAAAAAGATTTCCAAAGGCCATGGTAAGCACTATTATGATAAGAAAAACCATATACCATACTGCAGGCGCCGAAACAAATAGCGGCGACAGAACCGAAATGAATACAAATACCATGGCGGCTTTTGAAATAACCGATAAAAAGGAGGTAATGGCTATTGGCGCGCCCTCATAAACATCGGCTGTCCAAAAATGAAAGGGTACCGCTGAAAGTTTGAAGGCAAATCCTGTAAAAATAAAGACGATGGAGAGTATCTGCAGAGAGCCTCCTGAAATAAGTAGCGAAACCTCGCTGAAGGATAGTGTACCAGTGGTTCCGTAAAGAATGGAAATGCCAAACAGCATAATGGCGGATGCGAAAGCCGACAGAAGAATAAGCTTTAGGGCGGCTTCCGAGGATTTTTTTTCCTTCAAATTGAAATTGGCAAGTGCAGCGAGTGGAATGGAGGCGAGTTCAAGTCCGAGATAGAAGATCAGGAAATTCCCGCTCGAAATCATATAAAACATTCCTAATAACGAACTTAAAAGCAAAATATAGAACTCCGCCGCGTGTTTGTGGTGCATCAGCCATTTAAAGGACTGAAGGGAAATGATAAGTGTTCCGAAGAGCAGAATACCTTTTTCCAGGGCAATGGTATGATTGGTATGGAACATTCCGTTGAACAGCACCCCATCCGAATTAAGGAATAATACTACAACAAGGTTCAAAACCAGCAGGGCGTTTGTTAAGTTCAGCAAGGTAGAATTGCTTTCCGGCTTACCCAGGATTTTCATGAACAGAAGAATGAACAGAATGATCACAATGCCAAGTTCTGCGTTCATTAAGTCCATCATGTTTACAAATATCATATTGCTTAGGTTTTATATGCTCCGCATTTGCAGATGTTTTATGACAATCGCAGGTTTCTAAGTATGTTTTCCATTATCGTTTGTGTATCCGCATCAATCAGTTTTGTGAGCCAGAACGGCGCCATGCCGATGCAAACAATTGTTCCTATCAGCATTACGGAAGCCAATTTTTCACTCCATGATGCATCGGGCAGCTGTAAGTATTTTTCATTACCGATTGGTCCCATTACTGCCCGCCCCGCGGCACGTAAAATATAAACGGCTGTAACCACTATGGATGCGCAGGCAAGTATTGTGGCAACGCGGTTGAACATTCCGGTACACTGCCATGAGCCTGTAAATATTGTCATTTCCGAAACAAAGCCGCTCATCCCAGGCAAGCCGAGTGAACAAAGGCCGGCAATTACATAAACAACTCCGATGAATGGAATAACCTTCAGGAGGCCTCCCAGTTCTTCAATCTGCCTGGTGTGGGTTCGTTCATAAATCATTCCTATTGCACCAAAGAACAGGGCAGTCATAAGACCATGCGAAACCATTTGCATAACCGCCCCCATTATTGCGGTTCTGGTAAGCATACCTATACCCAGTAATACAAAGCCGCAGTGGCTCACCGAGGAATATGCATTCATATATTTCAGGTCTTTCTGCATGAGTGTGGCAAAAGATCCGTAAATGATTGCAATGACAGCCAGGAGTACTATTATCCAGGAGTAATAGCTTGCAGCCTGGGGCAAGAGGTAAACTGCCACACGAAGACAGCCGTAACCGCCTAATTTCATTGATATGCCGGCAAGGAACATGGAGGCCGCCGTCGGCGCTGAAGAATGGCCGTCGGGCGCCCATGTATAAAATGGGAACAACGCAGTGAATATACCGAAACCAACAAATAAAAACGGGAAGATGAATTTTTGAACATCAGGCGGAAACTGCATGACCGCAATTTGCGCCAGATCGCGGGTGTGTACCCATCTTTCCTGACCTATATGAAAATAGACTGCGAGTATACCTACCAATATCAGAGCGGAGCCGGCCATGAGCATCAATGCAAGCTTCATGGCGCTATATTCCTTCCTGCCGCTTCCCCACAATATGATTAACAGGTACTTCGGGATTACGGCAAGTTCGAGAAAGAAAAACATGGTAAATAAATCAAGGGAAATAAAAAAACCATAAGCGCCCAGACTTAGCAGTATAACCAGAAAGAAAAATTCCTTGGTGAGGGTCTGTATCTTCCATGACATTAAAATGCCCGCCATCACTACTATCGCGGTGAGCATCATCATGGCAATGGATATGCCGTCTACGCCCACATGATATTCAATATGCAGCGCTTCATACCATATTGCCCTTTGGGTAAAAAGAAATTGCGCCATATTGCCCGTAGCCCTCTCCGAGGTATAGTAATATAGCAGCAGGAAAGAGAGCAGCAACTGAACAACCGAACCGGTGAAGGCAGCCAGGCGTATCTGGGTTCCGTTGCGGCAAACCATTACAGCTATGGCTGTAAGTATGGGGATTACTATAAAAAGGGTCAGATTGAACATTTTCCCGTAATTGAATATTGGTGATGCCTGTAATTGTGCTTATTCTTCTTTATCCTCCGGTTGAAGTATCTTTGATACAATATCCTTCAGCCGGCCGGTTAATGCCACACAGGCATTGAGGTTTTTTAATGAAATGCAATTCTTGTCTTCGCAGGCCGATAGCTTCAAGGATTGGCACAGGAGGTTATCAAGGTTCAGCCTGTTAAACTCCTTCTCGTATTCGCCGCATTTCCGGAATAATGCTTTTAAACTTGCATCTTCCTCCGTATTTAACGTTTTGGTTAGCAGGAAGAGCCGCATCATGGCGCTCATGGAATGCCTGGCCGAAGAGCATACACAAAGCGGAACAAGATCTTCCTCCGGACGATTCAGTTCATTCTGGGCTTTTTGCAGATCTGCAAAAGCCAGCCTTAGCGATTTCTTGATTTCCATGGTTCTCATAATGTTGATATTTATGAAGTTATGTAAAGGAAAAGGAATAAAATACCTACGGCACCTCCAACAATATATATTGCATAATCCTGCACTTTGCCCGATTGAAGCTTGCGAATGACAAAGGACAGGCCGCTAACCGATTCGCCTGTGCGGTCAATGTTCCTGTCAATAATATTCCGGTCGAACCAGGCTACAGGTTTGCCAATGCTATGAAAGATAACCTTTTTGGTAATGAATAGATACACTTCGTCAATGTAGAATTTCTTGTAGGCCGCCCGGTAGAATCCGTTCAGTGCTGCCGCAGCCCTTTGAGGCAGATTATTTTCCTTTCCATACAAAACATAAGCCGTGTAAATACCGGCAGCAGCAAGTAAAACAGGTGCAATGGAGAATAAAGGCTGAAAAGTCATGGGCAAAGGCGTACCGTTTGCGGTTATTAGTTTCCCAAACGGCGCAAATCCGGCAACAACCGATAAAATACCTAATATGATAAGCGGTATAAGCATGGTTACAGGCAATTCCCTGCCGGATTTGTTTTTTCGAGCATGGCTGTCTCTGGTAGCCTCGTTCCCATTGCCATGTGCGGGAGGCGTAGTATGCCAGAAAATATTAAAATACAACCGGAATATATAAAAAGCGGTGATGGCGGCGGTTATTAATCCGACATAATAAATAAGCTTGTTCGCATTCCAGGCCGCCATTAAAATTTCCTCTTTGCTGAAGAATCCTGAAAACGGAGGGATGCCTGCAATGGCGAGGCAGGCAATCAGAAATGTGATATGCGTAACAGGCAGGGCTTTTCGAAGTCCGCCCATGTTGCCCATTTCATTGCTATGCACGTAATGTATGATTGCACCGGCGCCAAGGAATAAAAGGGCTTTGAAATTGGCATGGGTGAACAAATGAAACATAGAGGCTGTGAAGCCAAGCGAAGGCTCACCGCTGTAACCCGAAACGCCAAGCGCAAACATCATATATCCTATTTGCGAGATGGTGGAATAGGCAAGCACGCGCTTGATGTCGGTTTGAGTGCATGCAATAATGGCGGCAAATAATGAAGTGAATGCTCCCGTACAGGCCACAACATTTAATGCGCCCGGACAAGCCATAGAATACACAGGAAACAAGCGCGCCACAATATAAACCCCTGCCACTACCATTGTTGCGGCATGTATCAATGCCGAAACAGGCGTAGGGCCTTCCATTGCATCAGGCAGCCAGATATGAAAGGGGAACATGGCTGATTTGCCTGCTCCACCGGCAAAAACAAGCACAAGCCCCCATGATAGAGCCGAAAAACCCAGAAAGGAGGACTTTATCAAATCGCCGGATAATGCCGGGGTGGAGGCGTTCCGGATCAGGGTTTGAAAATCAAGAGTTTTGGTATAGTATGATAATATAAGGATACCGATAAGAAAACCCAGGTCGGCAAAACGCGTTATAATAAAGGCTTTCTTTGAAGCGGCAACGGCTGCAGGCTTTTCGTAATAAAAACCTATGAGCAAAAAGGAAGAAATTCCCACCAGCTCCCAAAAAATGTATATCTGAAAAATGTTGGTCGACAGCACCAATCCAAGCATTGAAAACGTAAAAAGCGATAAAAAGCAATAGTAATTCGAAATGTTTCTTTCGCCCTTCATGTACCCCAGGCTGAATATATGAACCATGAGTGAAATGAAGGTTACAATCACTATCATCATCACCGAAATGGAATCGAGCATAATGCCCATATTGATGCTTAGCGATGGCGAGAACTGTAACCATGTATAGTTGAACACGATGATTTGGGGGTGCATTGCGCCGGTCATCCCGCCGGAGCCAATTGTAAAATACTGCCATGCCACGAAGGCAGATAAGATAAATGAAACCAGGATAACTAGAGTGCCGGCATAGCTGCCATACTTCGGAAAAAGACTCCGCCCTGCAAGGCCTATAAGCCAGAAGCTGAAAAATGGCAGAAGTGGAATAAGCGCTATATATACAGGATTGAACATGCTTAATATTTCATTGTGGCGGAATCGTTGATATCAATGGAATTAAAATTCCGGTATAGGTTGATAATAATCGCTATGGCTACCGCAGCCTCTGCCGCAGCTATGGTAATTATGAAAATGGTAAAGAACAGGCCGTCCATTTTATCCGCATACAAGTACTTGTTGAATGCCACAAAATTTATCGTTACACTGTTCAGCATAATTTCCACCGCCATAAGCATGGTTATCATGTTTCTTCTGGTAAGGAACCCGTAAACGCCGATAAAAAATAACAGGGCGCTTACTATAAGTATTCTGTTCAGTTCTGTATTATTCATTGCTCTCTGTGGTTGGTTCGGGTTTTAGTGCTATCACAATGCATCCTATCATACTGGCAAGCAGCAATATGCTCACCAGTTCAAAAGGCAGGATGTAGCCGTGGTCGGTAGTGCTTAATAACTGCCGCCCGATATTACGCACACCGGGTTCTGCAATTGCACCGTTATGATGAAGATATGGCGGCGAGCCCGCGATCAGCCGGACGGTAATCAGGCACGAAAGCAAGGCTACCCCTCCTGATAACATAGCTCGCAACAAAAGCGGTTTTCGCATCTTGCTTCCCGAATCTGCGGTAAGGAAAATGGAGAAGATAATTAGTACGGTGATGCCGCCAACATAAACCACTACTTGCACGGCGGCAAGGAATTCATAGTTCAGGTAAAAATACAGGGAGGCAATGCCAATAAGCGAAAACAGGAGGAAAACTGCCGCACGGAATATATGCCGTATTACAACCGCAAGCAATGCCCCGCCTAGTATTACAGACGAAATTAGGTAAAAGATAATATCGCTTATGTTCACTGTTTATATCGTCTTATGAATTTTTATTCCTCCGCCTCCTTCATTACTTTGGATCCGGGCTTATTCAGTATTTTAACCAGTTGCGATTTGTCATATACGCTGTGTTCAAATTTCTTACCCATCACTATCGCCTTCGAAGGGCAGGCTTCAATACACAGGTTACAAAAGGTACACATCTCGAGGTGATACACCCAGGTATCAATACGTTTTTTCTTTTTCCCGTCTTCGCTAATCTCGTGCTTGGTTACAATCTTTATGGAGCCATTTGGGCAGGCAATTTCGCATGACTGGCAGCCATTACACCTGTGTTCATTGTTTTCGTTATGGGGCAGCGTAACTTCACCCCTAAATCGTTCAGCCATTTTCAGGGTGGCACGGTTGTCGGGATATTGTTCGGTGATAATTTTATTCGGATGAATAAAGTAGTATCCGGTAAGCTTCATGCCGGTAAGCAGGGAGCTTAACGATGTAAATATGGTTCCGAAATACTCCTTCAGGAACCCTGTCTTTTTTATGTTTATTTCTGTGCCGTTCATTTTTACATATCCTGTTATAAGTACCATCCGAAGACCGCCATTGCCGATACCAGCAATGTGTTCCCCATGCTAATGGGAAGCAGGTATTTCCACTCAAGGTTCAGCAACTGGTCTATTCTCAAACGAGGAAAAGTCCAACGAAACCACATGATGATGAAGATTATAAAAAACGTTTTCCCGAAAAACCAAAGTGAGGACGGAATATAGTCCATGGCATGGTTAAAACCTGTCAGATTGCCTATATGAAAGGGCATCCATCCGCCCAGAAAAATTGTTGCCGCAATAGCGGATACAATGAATAGGTTGATGTATTCTGAAAGCAGGAACATAGCGAATTTCATGCCTGCGTATTCAGTATGAAAGCCTCCGGTAAGTTCCTGTTCGGCTTCCGTAAGATCAAAAGGGGCACGGTTTATTTCTGCCGTTGAAGCTATTATGAAGATGATGAAGGAAATAAGTACCGGGATATGGCCCTTAAAGATCCACCAGCCGTTGGCCTGGCTTTGTATAATGTCCGACAGACGAAGACTTCCCGAAAGAATTACAATGGATATCAGCGACAAGCCAATTGATAATTCATAACTGACAATTTGCGCTCCGCTTCTCATAGCGCCTATCAGGGAATATTTATTGCTGCTGCTCCAGCCTGCCATCAGAATACCGATTACAGCCATGGAGGAGATGGAGGTAACATAAAAAATGCCAATGTTCACATCCCAAAGCTGAAAGTCTCTCGCGAAAGCAAGGGGCGCTATAGCAAGCATGCTGGTAACCACCACCACGAATGGTGCGAGATTAAAGAGGAATTTATCCGATCCGTCCGGTGTCAGCCCCTCTTTGAATAACAGCTTTACGGTGTCGGCAACTATTTGAAGGCTGCCTTTTGGCCCGACCCTGTTTGGACCAAGCCTTATTTCCATAAAAGCGGCTACTTTACGCTCCATATAGCCCAGAAAGAAACATAGTATCACAAGGAAAGCAAGAAGTGAAATGCCTGCAATAAGCATTTCGGTAACCAGTAGCAGAAAGCTGTTGCCGATTCCCGTACGGAGCCACATATTCAAATGACTTGCAAGCCATGAAAAACTGAAGACGAATAAAAGATGCAGCTTCTCCATATTTGTTATCTGTCAATGTCGGGGATTACCAGATCAACTGTTGCCATAATGGCAACCAAATCGCCAATTTTGGCGCCTTGTGCCATTTGGGGGATGGCAGACAGGTTGCTGAAATTAGGTGAGCGAAACTTACAGCGGTATGGCGTTGCCGCCCCGTCGCTGACTATGAATACCCCCAGCTCGCCCCGTGCGGTTTCCACGCGCTGGTAAAATTGCCCCTTGGGCAGTTTAATAACGTTTTTTGTTTTTGCCTGAAATTCACCATCCGGTATGCTGTCAATAAGCTGTTCGATAATATGAACGGATTGAAGTATTTCAGCCATTCTTACGCGATAACGTGCCCAGCAGTCCCCCTCGTTGAATATTATTTCATCAAAATCAAGCTTCTCGTATCCATCGTAAGGGTATAGCTTGCGAATGTCGCAGCTTAAGCCCGAACCCCTTGCCGCCGGCCCTGTACAGCCATACGAAATGGCATCTTCCCTTGACAGATACCCTACCTCTTTCAGGCGGTTCTGGAAAATAATGTTGCCGGTCAGTATTTCGTCATATTCATGCAGGTTATCTTTTATTTGTGTTAACACCCTCTTTACCCTTTTTTGAAAATTGTGATGTAAATCCGACATGACTCCGCCTGGCACAATAAAATTTTGAGTAAGCCGTGCTCCGCAGGTTTCTTCCATTATATCGTTTATCGCCTCCCTTTCGCGAAATGCATAGAAAAATGGCGTTACCCCTCCTAGGTCAAGCCCCGAGCAGGCCCACCACAGTTCATGCGAAGCAATGCGTGTCAATTCAGCAAGGATAATGCGTATGGCTTTTGCGCGGGGTGGTACTTCCAGACCCAATGCCTTTTCTACTGCCAGGGCACATGCCTGATTGTTTATATGCGCCGACAGGTAATCCATCCTGCTTGTGGAGAATATAAATTGCCTGTACGACAGCCGTTCGCACATCTTTTCTATTCCTCTGTGGATATAACCTAAATGGGGTTCAATTTTTTTTATGGTTTCTCCTTCAAGCCATATTTTCAGATGCAGGACACCATGGGTGGCCGGATGCTGTGGCCCCATATTTATAATAAATTCGCCTTCGTGGTGCAAAACTTCGCCGGATTTAGCATCCGTGGTAATATCCGATGGTTTCCTTGTCATCTGCATCTGATCAGAGGAGTATCATGTGTTCATCCGTATAATCTTTACGCAATGGATAGCCTTTCCACTGGTCGCCCAGGAACAGGCGGCGAAGGTTCGGGTGATTTAAAAAAGTAACGCCGAAAAGGTCGTATATTTCATTTTCATTCAGTTCGGCAGTTTTCCAGATACCGCTCACCGATTCAATCTGCGGGCAATGCACATCGGTAATGGTTGCCTGTACAACACAGGTATGTCTGTGCAAGGTCGAAGTAAGATGGTAGACCATGGAGAGGTAGTCTTTCCAGTCAACGCAAGTAATACAAAAAAGGTAATCGAAATAAAATTCTTTGTTTAAGCGCAATGGTTTTATGAGTGGAAGAAGTTCGGGCGACGGAATAATTACGTTCAGGAATTCGCCTGTTTCATCAAAGGCCGCTTCTCGGCTTATTTCGCCGAGCTTATATTTTAATTCTTCTTTCGTCATGGTGTATCTCTTTCTTGTTTTTCCGGAAGACGGGTTGATGTTTTATCTTTTCCTGTAATGCTATCATGCCGTGCAGCAAGGCCTCCGGGCGCGGCGGGCACCCCGGTATGTAAACATCTACAGGTATAATATGGTCAACCCCCTTAACCACCGAATAAGTGTTGTAAAAAAATGGCCCTCCCGATATGGTGCAGGCACCCATTGCAATTACGTATTTGGGATCGGGCATCTGGTCGTAGAGCCGTTTAAGCACAGGCGCCATTTTCATAACTATAGTACCCGCTACAATAATCAGATCGGCCTGACGCGGTGTGGCTCGAGCCACTTCAAAACCAAAGCGCGACCAATCGTACTTTGCGCCGGCCGCGTGCATCATCTCTATGGCGCAGCAGCTGGTTCCGAATATCAGCGGCCATAGTGAATTGGAACGTGCCCAGTTCACTATTTCGTCAAGTTTGGTAACCAGCATGCCTCCTTCCGGCGACTCATGGAGCTGCCCCGGAAAAACGATCTTGTTTTCTTCCTTCCCTTTTTTCATTTTCAACTCCATTTTAATGCTCCTGCCTTCCAGGCGTATAACAAACCCATGAAGAGTATAAAGATGAATACAAGTATTTCAAAAAACGCAGTTATCCCCGTTTCCTTCACCACAACAGCCCAGGGGTACATGAAAACCATTTCTACATCGAACACCAGAAATAGCAGTGCAAACAAATAGTACCCTACACGGAACTGGATCCAGGAAGAGCCTATGGTTGGTATCCCGCATTCGTATGGTAATCCTTTTTGGGGGTTGTACGATCTTTTGGCAAGCATTCTTGAAATAATTATACCTCCGCCGGCGAATGCGATTCCGCAAATAAGTAACAAGATAAGTGTTGCAGTGCCCATAGTGAAATAATGGTTAATGCCATAGCCGGGAAATGAACCGGTATTGACAACACAATAATATAGGTTAACCGTAGCATAGATTATGACTGCCGTCATATTCTTTCCTGCCGCGTGACATTATTTTTGGCAAAAATTGGGCGATTGCAGCTGTAAATTCGATTTGCCAGTATGTTTTCCTGATTTATGTCAATTGACTTTTTCAGTGTCCGTCATATTTTCGCACACGCAAAACCGCCCACCCGCAACAAAACCTGTTACTAAGAGAAATGCCTGAATTAAGACGAATAGTTAAACCAAAAACAAATGGAAATAACGGAAACAAAGAAGGTAAATAGAACAAAAGACATCAAAGAGACGGATAGCGTGGTTATCCGCTTTTCCGGCGATTCGGGCGACGGCATGCAGCTTACCGGAATGCAGTTTACAGATACTAGCGCCTTACTTGGCAACGATTTGAGTACCTTTCCCGATTATCCGTCCGAAATAAGGGCGCCCGGAGGTACCATTGCAGGTGTTTCAGGGTTTCAGGTGCACCTGGGCAGCAAGGAAATATTTACTCCGGGTGACGAATACGATGTGCTTGTGGCAATGAATGCCGCGGCATTGAAGGTAGAACTGAAAAGGCTTAAAAGTGGTGGTGTCATCATAGCCAATATAGCCGGATTTGATAAAAAAAATCTCGGCCTCGCTAATTACCCGGAAGGCACAAACCCCTTGGAAGACGGGTCACTCGATTCCTATGTGTTGCATAAAATTGATATTACCAGACACACCAAAGATACGCTTGCCGATTCAGGGCTTAGCAACAAGGAAATAGAGAGAAGCAAGAATATGTTTGTGCTCGGGCTTCTTTTCTGGATGTTTGATAAGGATATGGCTACCACCATCAAGTCTATCAGGGAGAAATTTGCCAAGAAACCACAGATAGCCGAAGCCAACATCAAAACCCTCGAATCGGGTTGGGACTTTGGTGAAAATACCGAGCTGATTGGCACAAGGTTCAGAATAAATCCGGCGCCTTTGCCTAAGGGTATTTACAGAAACGTAACCGGCAACCATGCCACGGCAATAGGTTTAATTGCGGCGGCAGAAAAATCAGGATTGCAGCTCTTTATCGGTTCTTATCCTATTACCCCAGCCACCGACATACTCGCTGAATTGTCGAAATATAAAGCGAACGGAGTAAAAACCTTTCAGGCAGAGGACGAGATAGCAGGTATTTGCACTGCGATAGGTGCATCCTACGCAGGAAGCCTTGCGGTTACCACCACTTCCGGGCCGGGTATGTCGCTTAAAACAGAAGCCCTTGGTCTTGCCACCATGCTCGAGATACCATTGGTTGTGGTAAATGTTCAGCGGGGCGGGCCATCTACCGGAATGCCCACCAAAACCGAACAGGCCGACTTGCTTCAGGCAATGTACGGAAGGCACGGCGAAGCCCCTGTTGCCGTGCTGGCTGCCGCTTCGCCTTCCGACTGCTTTGATACTGTATTTCAGGCATGCCGTATTGCCCTGGAGCACATGACGCCTGTAATTATATTATCTGACGGATACATTGCAAACGGATCGGAGCCGTGGCGATTTCCACAGGAAGAAGATATTAAACCCATACAAGTACAGTTTCTTAAGGAACCCAACGGCGCCAACGGTGAACTGCTACCCTACAAACGCAACGAAAAACTGGTGCGCCCTTGGATAAAGCCGGGTACCAAAGGACTGGAACACCGGATTGGTGGACTGGAAAAGCAGGATGAAACGGGTAATGTATCGCATGATGCCCTTAACCATGAAAAGATGATAGGGTACAGGGCCGAAAAAATTAAAAGAATAGCCGATTACATTCCGCCGGCAAAGCCCGACAGCGGTGGTGAAAAAGCCAAACTTCTTATCCTTGGATGGGGTTCGACTTACGGAGCTATAAAAACAGCCGTGCTGGAGGCCATAGCCGGAGGATACGATGTTTCACACATTCATTTGAGATATATTAATCCTTTCCCGAAGAACCTGGGAGAAATGCTGAAAGGCTATGAGAAGATTCTTATTCCGGAAATGAACGGCGGGCAGCTTCTAAAGATGATTAGAGCAGAATACCTGGTGCCGGCAATAGGCTTATCAAAGGTTCAGGGACTGCCTTTCACAACCAACGAATTGAAAGCAAAGATTGTAGAATTGTTAAAATAAAAATAAAATGAGCACCACAACCGAAGCTGCAGGCATCATGCTTACTGCAAAAGATTTTTCACCCGATCAGGACGTAAAATGGTGCCCGGGCTGCGGCGACTATTCCGTACTGAAGCAAGTACAATCAATATTCCCGGATTTAGGCATTCCGAAAGAAAAATTCGTGTTCATTTCCGGTATCGGCTGTTCTTCAAGGTTTACCTATTATATGGATACCTATGGAATGCACAGTATTCACGGACGGCCTGTTGCCATTGCCTCGGGTGTTAAAGCAGCCGACCCGGGCTTGAGCGTATGGGTGGTATCGGGCGACGGAGATGCCTTTTCAATAGGCGGGAATCATTTTATCCATTCCATGCGTAAAAATTTCGACCTGAATTATATTGTGCTGAACAACCAAATGTACAGCCTAACCAAAGGACAGTATTCGCCTACTTCCGAAAAAGGGAAAATAACCAAAACAACTCCCTATGGCTCTATAGAAGAACCCTTTAACACCCTCGCCCTTGCCCTGGGTGCCGGAGCGGCATTCGTTTCGCGCACCCTTGACCGCGACCCTAAGCATATTCAGGGTGTGCTGAAAAGGGCAAACGCCTTCAAAGGGATGTCTTTCATCGAAGTGTATCAGAATTGCCCGGTCTTTAATGATGAAACTTTTTTTGCCTTTACCGAAAAGGATTCAAAAAAGGAACAGTCAATTTTACTTGAACAGGGCAAGCCTCTTATTTTCGGACAGAACGCCGATAAGGGCATTAGGTTCGACGGGATAATACCAATGATAGTGAACCTGAATGAAAACGGCAATTCGGTGAATGATTTATGGATTCACGATGAAAAGGATCTTACCAAAGCTTTCATCATTACACGGTTTTTCGAGACATCTTTCAATTATATGCATTTTCCGCGCCCCTTCGGCGTAATTTACGCCAGTGAGAGGCCATCGTATGAAGCTGAAATGGAGAACCAGATAAAACTGGCAGTGGCCAAAAAAGGAAAACTACCCTTGTCTAAAATATTGTCGGGCGAAAACACCTGGACGATTTAGTAGTGGATCAGTAAAAAAATGGTTTATTT
>JABEUT010000199.1 GCA_013044305.1 Bacteroidia bacterium | reverse complement strand
CCGTTACTATCTTACAGTTCTTTAACTCTATCAACAATAAGCCGCTAAATCATCTCAAATATGCCCTTAACTTTACAAATTAAACCGCACAACGGGTAAATGTATAAATATTAACAACCTATGAGCTTTAACGAAATCATAAACTCCGACAAGCCCGTGCTGGTCGATTTTTCAGCCGAATGGTGCGGACCCTGTAAAATGATGAAACCTATCCTTGACGACCTGAAGAACAGAATAAAAGATAAGGCGACCATTGTAAAGGTAGATGTGGATAAAAACCCTGCCACGGCAAGCCAGTATCATATACAGGGCGTTCCTACGCTAATCGTTTTCAGGAACGGTAAAATAAAATGGAGGCAGTCGGGGGTGGTTCCTGCCGATTACCTGCAACAGGTATTAGAACAGAACTTACAGAGCTGATTAATTCCCTTTTTTCCGACAGAATATTAGCCAGCCTTACAGGCAAGGGCTTTCATTTATCCAGAAGACCTGAAAATCTGTGCATGGCACAGGCATACCCATACCGCTTCTCCGTGGCAAGAAATTTTTGTTTTATCTTCGGGCTATGCAAGAAGACAAAGCATTGTTCAATTTCCCTGTCCGCACAAAATACCTCATTCTGGCTTTGCTGGCGTTTTGCTTTTATGCCAACACGCTGGCTAATGAATACACCCTCGACGATGAGGCGGTAATCCAGCAGAACGATTATGTGCAAATGGGGTTCCGCGGCATTGGTAAGCTTCTTGTATCCGATTCCTATGAGAATTATTACAGGCATTACAATTCAAACCAGAACCTGTCGGGGGGGCGCTACAGGCCGCTGTCCCTTTTACTGTTTGCAGTGGAACATCAGCTCTGGGGTGAATCGGCATTTATGCGCCATGCGGTCAATATCCTGCTTTACATGATATGCGTGCTGTCGGTGTTCCGGTTTTTGCGTATCATTTTACCGCGGCGGCTGCCACGCGGCGAAGATATTGCCTTCGTTTCCGCACTGCTGTTTGCCATACATCCCATACATACCGAGGTGGCTGCAAGTATAAAAAGCTCCGATGAAATGCTGTCGTTGCTCCTGATCATGCTATGCCTTGGCATGGGCATAATCTACAGGGTTACAAAAAAGACAGGTGCACTTGCAACGAGCCTTGCGGCATTCTTTCTCGCCTTGCTTGCAAAGGAGTACGCCCTTACACTTTTATTTCTTCTGCCCCTGCTTTTCCAGATTCACTTCGGGGAGGGCATGGCCAGGGCGGTTCGAGCAAGCCTGCCCTGGCTCGGAGTGGCTGCAATATACCTTGCGCTCCGGTTCGCTTCTCTTAGTTTTCCGCACCGGTCTGCTGTTCCCGACATCTTGAATGTACCCTACCTGTATGCCACCCCCATTCAGGCTTTAGCATCCAAAATAATTGTGCTCGGAAAGTATCTGTTGCTGCTGCTTCTCACCTACCCGCTCGCCTACGATTATGGTTATGCCCAGCTGCCCTATCAAAATTTTGGAAGCCCTGCGGTTTGGATAACGGCCATTGCTTACTTGCTTATAATTTACATGGCAATTAGGTGGTGGCGCAAAAAGAATATCCTTGCCTTCCCCGTTTTCTTCTTCCTGCTGAACTTGCTTATGGTTTCCAACTTCATTATTGACATAGGAGCTTCCATGGGCGAAAGGCTGGTCTTTCATTCCTCCTTCGGCTTTGTGGCCATTGCCGCCACAGCCATGGTTTACGGCGGTGGGCTGCTGCCTGTGAGAATGCAGAGCCGGGCTCTTGGCGCCGTACTGATTGTAACTGCTGCCCTTGCCTTCGGCGAAACCTATACGAGGAACAAGGACTGGAAGAACAATTTTACCCTTTTTACCGGCGATGTACTTAAGGTTCCGAACAGCGTAAAAGCCAATGACAATGCAGGCGCTCAATGGATCAATTACTGTGAATCGCTAAAGGACACCTCCGGATCTGACTCCATAGCAAGAAAGGGACTTCATTACCTGCTGAAGGCAGTTAGTATCGACAGCCTTGATGTAACAGGTTATATGAACCTCGGCGTGGGATATTGCAAACTCATATTGCCCGATTCGGCAAAATATTACTGGGACAAAGTTGTACGGCTTTTTCCAGGCTGGACTCAACGCGCAGCAAGCTATCACACCCTCGGGCAAATATTCCTCTATGCGGGAACCCGTTACGGACAGCACGGAGACTATAGCAGGTCGGTATATGAGATGAAAAGGGGCACACAATGCGATCCGGCCAATGCCGACCTGTGGTTTTACCTTGGCGGAACCTATTACAACCTCGCCCGTTTCGATTCTGCCCGTTACGCCTGGGACAGGGTGCGGCAAATTAATTCCTCCTACCCAAATCTGGGCGCTTGGCTTGATAAAGTTAAAGAATAGAGCAGGAATAACAATAATTCACAGAGGCAGGGCTTACCTGCTGTAATTGGGCGCCTCGCTTGTGATAAAAATGTCGTGCGGATGGCTTTCTGCCATGCCTGCGTTGGTTATCCGTATGAAACGGGCCTTCTGCAACGACTTTATCTCGCGGGCTCCACAATAACCCATTCCCGCCCTTAGGCCTCCTACTATCTGGTATATCACCTCGGTGAGCGGTCCTTTATATGGCACCCTGCCCGATATTCCTTCCGGCACAAGTTTCTTAATATCGTCTTCTGCATCCTGAAAATACCTGTCTTTAGAGCCGTGCTGCATGGCTTCCAGCGAACCCATTCCCCTGTATGTTTTAAACCGCCTGCCCTCATAAATCACAGTTTCGCCCGGCGATTCCTCCACCCCGGCAAATAGCGAGCCTGCCATCACGGAGCTTGCTCCTGCGGCTATGGCTTTAACTATGTCGCCTGTATAACGTATGCCTCCGTCTGCGATGATGGGGATGCCGGTGCCTTTCAGTGCTCCGGCTACATTATATATTGCGGTGAGCTGTGGTACGCCTATTCCGGCAATAACGCGCGTGGTGCAGATGGAACCCGGGCCAATGCCTACTTTAACGGCGTCGGCGCCGGCTTTGGCAAGGGCTATTGCCGCTTCGGCAGTAGCTATGTTGCCGGCAACCACTTCGAGGCGCGGATATTTCTTCTTGGCGTTCTTCAGTTCCTCCATTACTTTTCTGGAGTGCCCGTGGGCGGTGTCAATCACAACGGCATCTACTCCGGCATTCACCAAAGCATCAGCCCTTTCGTACATATCGGCGGTAATGCCTATGGCGGCGGCAACACGCAGCCTGCCGTATTCATCTTTGCAGGCGTGGGGGTGCAGGCGCACTTTTTGTATGTCCTTGTAGGTAATTAGCCCCGCAAGCACGCGGTTTTTATCCACCACAGGCAGCTTTTCTATCTTATATTTTTCCAGTATGCGCTCGGCATCGGCGAGGTTGGTACCCTTGCTGGCGGTAATAATTTTGTCCCGCGTCATCACCTCGCTTATTTTGCGGTTCATATTTTTCTCGAAGCGCAGGTCGCGGTTTGTTACAATCCCTACCAGCACCCTTTTGTCGGTTACTACCGGTATCCCGCCTATCTTATGTTCTCTCATTACCTTCAGGGCATCGCTCACCCTGGCTGTTTCGGGCAGGGTAACGGGGTCTTGTATCATGCCGCTTTCGTGGCGTTTTACTCGCCTTACCTGCTCGGCTTGCTGCTTTATGGTCATGTTTTTATGCAGCACCCCTATACCACCTTCACCGGCTATGGCAATGGCCATTTTGTATTCGGTAACGGTATCCATAGCAGCCGTTATAACGGGTGTATGAATAGGTATGTTGCGGGTAAAATATGAACTGATATCCGCCTCGCGGGGCAGAACTTCGGAATAAGCCGGAAGCAACAATACGTCGTCGTAAGTTAAGCCTTCGCCGGCAAATTTTTCTTCGTTTGTTTTCACATGAACACTTTTGCAAATATAGGGCGAATAATGATACCGTGTGAGAACAATTTATAAAAACCGTCTCTCTGCCTTACCTGACGCGGGGTTACAGATTCACTTAACCGTTTTTGGCGGATTGTGTGCATTTTCAATTCAATGTCCGGCAGGGTAAGCCGTATAATTACTTGGCCGCCCCGAACAGGTATTCTATTCCGAAACCCCATTGAAAGTAAGAAACACCGCCCGTTTGTGATGCAGGGTAAACCTGCAATATCCCCATTCTCTGCGGATCGAAGCTGTAGTTGTAAATGGCGTAAGAAAGGGTAATGCTTAGGCACAACTGATCGTCTACCACATAGCCTCCTGATACCTGTGCGGAGTAAAAAGGGACATTTTTGCCGTACCACTCCCCCGCCGGCGGTTGTGGCGCCCAGCCCGGTATGCTGTTGAACTTAATCCATGAAAGCCCTCCTGCCGCCGAAAAGCCAAATAGAAAATCATTTGTTTCCGGCGTGCAATAAGTAAGCTTTATTGCACCATTATACAGATACATGTTGGTGGCTATAGTTGCAATAGGAAAAGCTACGGCAGGCTGTTCGGAAGCCATGGCCGACTGTAGCTCCAGACCGGCATAAAAACCTTTGTATATCTTTTGCGACAGGGATATGTGTGCGGCATACACCCCGTTGAAATGTTGCTGAAGCGACAAGGGCGTAACCGGGTAGGTAAGCTCTATTCCTCCGTCAAGCAAATATGTATAGTACTTGGACGGGGACCCGGGCGCAACCTCGCCGTCGTTATGTTCGTTGTTCTGGCTTAAAGATAAAACGGGGACAAGCAAAGCAGCCATAACCGTGAAACAAACCGACCTGCCCCACAACATACTTAGTCCGCCAAGCCATTTCTTATCATGGCGAATAACTGCTCTGCAGGCTGACGGACAAAGGTGCTTTTCCGGATTCATCATTTCAGTGCCTTTTATTTTGCGATAAATTTTTCCATTACCTCAAAACTCACTCCCGTGGTAGAATAACCTCCGTCGTGATACAGATTCTGCATGGTAACCATGCGGGTAAGATCGGAAAACAACGCTATGCAAAAATCAGCGCAGGAGTCGGCGCTCGCATTGCCCAAGGGCGAAACGGCGTCGGCAAACTCGTAAAATTCAGTAAAACCCTTAATGCCGCTGCCGGCAGTTGTTTTGGTAGGAGACTGGGATACGCTGTTGATGCGTACCTTCTTTTCCTTGGCATAATGGTAGCCGAAACTGCGCACTATGGATTCGAGCATCGCCTTGGCTTCCGCCATATCGTTATAGAAAGGATAGGACCGCTGTGCGGCTATGTAGGACAGGGTTACCACGCTGCCCCATTCGCTGATGGCGTCCAGCTTCTTAGCCGCGGCAAGCATCTTGTGCAGAGACATGGCCGATATATCAAGGGTTTTAGTCCAGTAATCATAATTCAGCGAATCGTAGGCTATATTCTTGCGCACGTTGTGCGACATCCCTATGGAGTGGAGGACAAAGTCTATTTTACCGCCCAGCACATCCATCGACTTCTGGTAGAGCGCCGTGATTTCTTCCATGCTGGTGGCATCGGCGGGTATCACCTCCGACTTTGTTTGTTCAGCCAACGCTTTCAGCTCGCCCAAACGCAAGGCAATAGGCGCATTGCTTAAAGTGAACACTGCTCCGGCGGCATGAGCCTTTTCGGCTACCTTCCAGGCTATCGAGTTGGAATTGAGCGCGCCGGTAATGATGCCTCTTTTCCCTTTTAACAAGTTTTCAAACATAATCTGATGACTGGTAATACGCGTTTTTAATCATCACAAATATAAAATAAATATTGCGG
>JABEUT010000198.1 GCA_013044305.1 Bacteroidia bacterium | reverse complement strand
TAGCAATGCCTTTCTTCCGGCCTTCTCCATCATATAAGCAATAGTAAAAGAATCGTTCATCTTGAACGCTGTCTATTTTGACTGTGCGGCGTTGGCACGTATCAGGTTATAGACCCTGAACATCACAAGAGCCGAGAGGGCTCCGATAATGGCTCCGCCGGCAATATCAGACGGATAGTGCACTCCAAGATACATCCGGCTGTAGCATACCAGACCCACCCAGCAGAAAAGGAATACGGAAAGCAGAGGCATTCTTGGCATTGCAAGTGTAAGAAAAAGGGCGAGGGCAACGGTGTTGGCCGCATGTGACGATGCGAATCCGTACAAGCCTCCCAGGTAGTTGTTCACATAATGCAGTTGTTGCGACAGTACTAGATTGTGGCTGGGACGGTAACGCTTAACCAGATTCTTTACAAGGTGCGAAGCGAGCTGATCGCTCATGGCAACAGCCAGTCCGGCGCACACAATAAGGAGCAGGCTGCGCCAGCCGTATTTTCTGAATGCCAGCAGGGCAAGTCCGAGGTAGAGCGGTATCCACACAAATCTGTTGCTCATCATCATCATGAACCCGTCGAAAAACGGGGTATGGTGGTGGTTGATGAACAGCAGGAGTGCGTTATCAATATTTTTCAGTTTATCTAGCATGGCCGGTTGTTAAAAATCCTGCAATCTTTGCGCTATGTTCCACCGGAATGAAATGAACAGGGAGTTGTCGTTGCTGTTATAGAACGATGTGCGGCTGCTCTCGTTACGCAATACTATGCCCAAATCTATGAACATGTTATGGACAATCTGGTATGTGCCGGTAAGGCTCACAAACTCAATGGTTGTGCGCGCACCCTGGGTGATGTAGTTGCCATAGCTGCTTACCCTTGTGGTGTTGCTTAGCATCACGTTGCTTCCGTAGTTCCCTTTGCCCGCGGTATCGAGGCCAATAATGGTGTAAAACAGTTTGCCTGTAAAGGTGAATTTATACCAGGGCTGGAAGCGCAGTATTGCTATGCTTTCGTAAAAGTTGGCTCCCATGGGGTCGGCAAGGGGCTGCATGTAATTGGTGTAGTTGGCAAAATAGGAATAATTGCCTGCAGCGCCGGGAAAACTGTATGTGGCGTAGGTGTATGGCGGCACGATATTCTCTTCAAATTGAAGGTCGAGGTTGTGAATGCCGAAAATATCAATGTATTTAAGACCGGCCTGTGCGGCCTGCTTGTTTCCCCACCAACCGGTATTGGCACGCAGCTGATCTATGTTGAATTCGTCGAGGAGCACACTACCGTAAAGCGATACATGGCTTAGTAAATTCCATTTCCAGTTGATTCCTATATGGTCTTTGTCGGGCGCTCCCAAACCGTTCTCTACGGCTTTGTAAAAAATTACCGGGTTAAGGTAATTCAGGTCGTAGCCGCGATTATGCACCGTGTCAGTGTTGCCGAAGGTGATGCACTCAAAAAGCCCCAGATTGAATTTTTTCGAAAAGCTGTAAGTCAGGTAGTGCAATGCAAGGTACTTGTGCGGATATGCAATATCGCCCAGGGGCGGAACGCCTATGATGTCGGAGGTCATCTGGGCGAAGATATTCACGTAATCGAATTTCCAGATTTTGGTGTCCACTTTCCAGAAGAGGTAGTTGCCCGAATAGTCGGAAAGCATAAGGGAGCGGTAGCCGTCACCAATAAAGTTAGCATCCTGCCCGAACTGGGTGGTAATGTGTTTGGTAAGCCTGAAATCCACATACCCACGGGCGGTATAAAAATCGTACCCGTTTGTGCCGTAAGGCCCCCAGAAACCTTCTCCGGGAACCGTGTTGGTGGCTGCTATCCTGGCCTTCACATATTCTGGAAAGGCAGCCTGGTTGTCGGTAAGGAAGGCGTAAAATCCGACTTTGTCATCTATCACCCCCCTCAATTCGGCGCCCCTCGTGTTTATGTAGGTGGACTGATCGGTATAGGAATAATCACGCCCATAGGAAAAATCAATAACCGGGTTAAGCTGCAATTGAAAATCTTTGGTGTTGACTGCAAAAAAATCATTTCGCTTTTTATATAAATTCCAGATAAATTTGTGAGCGCTGTTGCCCGAATCTTTGTTATGGCTCCATTCCCAGTTGTCGTGCTGCAGGTACTGCAGGTTAAGCCTGTCAACCTTTGAAAGGCGGTGTGCCAGCTTGCCGGAATCGCTTAGCGCCATATCTGCCATGGCAGCAATGTCGTTTCTTAAATAAGGCTTCACAGAAGTGAAAATGTTACCCGAAGCGCCCTGGATATCCATCCTGTCAATTAAATAGTAATAATCCGGATTCAGCGGCGCATATACGCTCTGTGCAAGGCTGCCTGTAACATGAATAATAAATAACAATAGGAGTAAGGGATATATTTTTCTTTGCATGAAATATGATTTGATGAACTTTAGTTTGCTTACTTTGTTCTGTGATTGATGACAAAAATATATAATTGTCCTGTTTATTTGCGATGCCGGCTATAAATTTAGAACTAAATATGGTTTAACCGTCGGCGAAGCTTTGTAACCCTGAATTAAAGGCATATGCATATTTTGCTAATTGAAGATGAGCCCCATGTGGCAGCGTTCATAAAAAAAGGTTTAAGCGGGCAGGGCTATGGAATAACCCTTGCAGGTGATGGCGTATCAGGCGCCGAAATTGCCGTAAAGGATGATTTTGCCCTCGTAATATTAGATGTGATGCTGCCCAAACTGAACGGTATAGAGGTTTGCAAAATAATAAGAGGGGCAAAAAAGGATGTGCCCATAATTATGCTCACCGCCCTCGGAACCGTCCAGAATAAAGTGGAAGGACTTGAAAGCGGGGCCGATGATTACCTTACCAAGCCATTCCATTTTGAAGAATTGCTTGCGAGGATAAAAGCCCTGGAACGAAGACAAAAAGTAATAAAAGAGGCAAGAACATATAGAGTTGCCGACCTTGAAATGGATAGCCTGAAGAGAACTGTTTTCCGTGGGGGTAAAGAGGTGTTTTTGAGTGCAAAGGAGTTTACCTTGCTTGAATTTCTTATGAGCAATGTAGGGTTAATACTGTCGCGGGCGCAAATAGCCGAAGCGGTATGGGGTATAAATTTCGACAGGGGCACCAACCTGATAGACGTATATATTAATTATCTTAGAGCGAAGATTGACAAGGATTTTAAAGTAAAACTGATACATACCATGATAGGCAAGGG
>JABEUT010000197.1 GCA_013044305.1 Bacteroidia bacterium | reverse complement strand
CCATCCATTCCTCCACCGCTCTTTCTCTGTCCCTAAGAAGTGCGAGGTATTCGTAATTATTTTCGCTAAGCGCTTTTTTCTTGAGATTGCATATATCAGTCATTTTTTGGAGTACTTCCGAATGTTTATGATACTCTTCATCAGGAAGTTTTCTTGCTATAATTATTCTATACCCCTGCTTAATTACCTCTCTTAGTAAAGGTTGTAAATCTGTAATGGTGTCAAATACTGTGTTTAATCTTTCTAGTGTTTCTTTCATATTTATAAAATTTAGACAAAAATATGTCGCCCCTGCGCCAAACTATGTCGCAGTAAAAACTTTAAGCTTTGGTATCGGAACATTTTATTTACTGGCCGGATATGTGGGTCTAATCTTTTAGTATAATTTCTTTGCCCATCCATGAGCAAGATTAGCACAATCCCACTTGACATTTATACCGACAAACTGCCGGACTTTTATCTTGCATAGATAAGGAATATGGTATCAACCAACAATAGCGCCGATACATTAAAAACGATAGCCGATGCCATACACTTTGATTATAAAACCATGACAAAAACCATAAAGCCGGATGAAACCAAACAGCGCCTGCTGAATGATAAATTATTAGGCGTTCACGCCTACTTATATAACTCAAGAAAAGATTCACCGGGCTATTTAGAGGTAAGCAAAAATACCCCGGAAGAATTTGAAGCCTCCGCCTTCGGAAAAGAACTAAAAAACTCTTTTTATCTCATGGAGTGGAGCAGGCAATGGACAGGGACAGCTGATAGCGCCGAGGTGCAGGCATTTATTGCCATGTATGTATTTTCCGTATCGTTATGTAGCGCAGGATATGCTACATTTGACCTGTAAATTTATTTTTCTGCAAAAATTCAATATCCCTGCAAGTAGGTATTACTACTGATAGGGTTAAAAGGGAAAAACTATGAATAAAGCGCCGTGTATTTTTGGAAACAGGGGAGGAGTAATCGGCTATTCTGTGAAACATTTCCTGGTATGTTTCATTGCATTGTTCTTTTTTATCGTATCAGTTTCTTACTCGCAGGTAAAGAGGGAAGCAGCCCCTCAAAAAAGCACGATTGACGTTGCCAAGTATTCGCTTATTGCACGGAGTGTATTAAACATAGATTCCAACATGGTTTTGGTAAATGGAGGAAGTTTTGAGATGGGTTTACCTGATACTTCAACTGTAGAGGGTGCGAGTTTTCAGCAGCCTATGCATAAGGTAACACTGAACAATTTTTACATTTCAAGATATGAGGTAACCGAGGCACTGTGGATAGCGGTAATGGATACCGGCGCTCCGACCCGCGACGGCTGCAATACCTGCCCTGTGGGCGATGTGAGCTGGAACGAGGCGCAACTCTTTATTGGTAAAATAAACGCCCATACCAAATATCATTACAGGCTGCCTACCGAGGCAGAGTGGGAGTATGCCGCAAAGGGTGGAGCAAAGAGCCATGGATATTTATTCAGCGGCAGCAATAATATTGACGAAGTGGCCTGGTATTATAAACTGGGAGGCAGTCATCCGGTGGGGCTGAAAAAACCTAACGAATTGGGCTTGTTTGATATGACGGGTAATATAAGCGAATGGTGTTCCGATTGGTTTGGCAAATATCCTGATGCTGTGCAGGATAATCCGCAGGGGGCAGCTGCAGGCGCCATGAAGATTCTGCGCGGGGGCAATTGGCTGGTTCGGGACGAAGGGTGCACAAACACCATCAGGGGGGCATCGCCTCCCGGCTTTCACGATAAAACCACAGGACTGCGGCTGGCAAGAGATGCACAATAGCCGGTAAGCTTATACATTAAGTCCGTATTCTTCTTGTTAATTAACAGGGGAGTGTTTAAAACTGAAAAAGGAAGGGTGTGGCGGCACATCTGCTCTCTGCGACCTTTGTAAGGTGAAAAAAAATCTACTTCTGCTTATTGCCTGTCAGTTCTGTTTCATTGCGGTTTTTGCGCAAAAGGTAATTGACTATCCCCCCAAAATCGTCATCATCTGCAAGGATGCCGATACAAGAAAACTTATAGGGGGGGTTAAAGTACTTATCACCAGAAACGACACGCTTCTTAAAACCATTGCTACCGACGGCTGCGGCAGGTGCCTTTTGCTTAAACCCAAGCCGGGGAGCTACTCCTTTATACTTACCAAAACCAGTTACTATACTTTTAAACTGGCCCATGTGAATGTTCCTGCGGATCAGACCATTACCCTTGAGGTGCCTCTGGATGAATTGCCCAATAAGAGCAAGGGCAAATTGCTTGCCATGGAATAAATGTACAGAGATTTATTTTTTGTATCTCCAGCCAGGCTGTGTAAAATAAATTTGGTTGAAGAAGAGGCTTACTTCAATTCTTCTAAGCCGGTAACCGGACAAAGCCCCCAAATTGTTCTCCTTTCGGGCTGTGTTCCGTTCGAATTGGTTTCTACCGAAAGATTTCCCTTGAGATAGTTGTATATCATCCACCCCGAAACCTTTACCTTTTTACCTACCATCTTATAGTTGAAAAAATCTGTAGTCCAGTCGGGGTGCAGGCTGCGGCTGTATGGGGTAATAACCGTAACAATACAGTCAGCGAGACGGGTTTCGGCGGTTAAGGGGTTAGGCGACAGGTAAACGTTGGTGCTATATTCGTTTTTATCCTCGGTAAAGCAGTTGCATGATTCCATACCGTTTGTGGAAGCCCTGAATATGTAACCGGTAAGGGTGGCAGCCTTATCCTCACTGAAAATGGAATCGTCCTTGCTGTTGTAAAAATCTTCAATCCCCACCGTTTTTTCAAAATCGGAGGCCTGGGGAAGCGTTTCCCTGTTCATGTGTAAATTCAGGTTTTTCTCACGCGGTTTAAGCTCGGCGTGCTTACCTTTTTTCGGGTTGGCGCTGCCTTCGGGCGGGCATTGCTTTTTGCCTGCTTCCATTGCCACAATGGTTATGGCAAAAAGTGCCAGGAGTGTGTAGGGAATAAGTTTTCTCATAGATGCAAAGATAGTAATTACCCGGAAATATTCTCTCCTTTACAAGAGGACAAGCAGGAATAATGCCGCTATTATTCCAAACCCTACCACGGCCATCCAGTTGAGATAGTATCGGTTAGAGAACAGGCTTAATATACCGACTATAAGGCCTAAGGACATCAGAATGATGGAACCCCAGGTGAGTGCGGATAAGAACAAGGTATGCTCCAGAAGGGTTATGAAGGCGCCTGAAGCCGAAAAGGTGCAGCTTGCAACCGATAGGTAATTGAGGTCTCTTTTTGCCATTTCCAGCGAATCGAGGTCGTCGGTGTCAGGGGACGCACTGATTATAATATTGAAGTTTGACCCGGCGGGCGCCTGGGCTTCAGCAGAGGTTATGGCTTTGGGCAGTGGCACTAATGCTGTTCTTCTATGATTGCGGCATGCCGAAGATAAAAGTGCCTTTGTATTTTTCTGTTCGCTTGCATTGTGTCGTTCAGCAGGCATCCACCTGATTTTATCTTCATTTGTAATATTATGCTTCGCCATCAATTCCGAATTGCCAAGAAATTCCATTTTCCGTAGGTTGGTCTGTCCATCAAAATAGTATCCGTGCCTGTACTTGCGGTGCTGAAAAGAAGAGGCAACCCTGTTCGCAGTCCCGCAGGAACAAAGAAAAGCGGCGATGCCGAGCATGAGTGGAAACCGGAATTTGAACATGTTGCCGTATAAAGGAATTGAATACAAAATTATTGAAGATTTACTACTGGGGCAAAACGAATAAATGCTGCCGGATTTCTGCAAGGGCAAACGGCGGACAGTTCAATTAACCTGATATTTAATTCTTTTTGGCAGCAACTGCTGCATATTTCTGTCTGCCAATCATAATGTTTTCTCTATTTTTGCAATTGCCGTAACGCAAACAGATATGGCGAATAGATGTATATTTGCGTAAGAAAGCAGTTAAACCAAAAGGGGCTTCAAAATCATCAAAGTCAAATAAACACCGTGCCTGTTGTTTTTCCTATAATTACCCCAAATATACCCTCGGGCAGTGTGTATTTTTTTACTACCGCCTCCGGAACCAAATATGAAGTGCGTTTTGGCAGGAGAAAAGACAATATATTTCACGCCACCATTGTCTTTGGCGTGGTTAACGATGAGTATAAGGGAGAAGAATATGTAACCACTAATAAAGGTGAGTTATACAGCGTAATGCATACTATTGGCGAAGTAATTAAGATTTTTATGTTCCATCACCCTAAAATGCTGATATATGAGTTTACCGCAATCGGCAAAGAAGATGAACCTGACGGCCTTATCACTATAAGAAGAAGGCTTTACGAAAGATACCTCGGTGTAATATTTTCCAATGAATGGAAATATGATTTTCGCGAAAATACGGTGCTGATATGCCGGAAGGACGGAATGTCGGAAACGTTAAGTAAAATCTAAAAACTTAATCGAAGGTAAGGAGGCGGGTTCAATTAAGGATGAATCCCGCCAAGGGTTAAATGCCGGGTGCTAACACCGGGAAGGGTTACCTCTTATGTTGCTTTTCGTCGGATACGGTTAGCTTTTTTCTGCCTCTTCTACGGCGGGCAGCAAGTATTCTTCTGCCGTTGGCTGTTGACATTCTTTCACGAAAACCATGTTTGTTTCGTCTTTTACGCTGCGAGGGTTGAAAGGTTCTTTTCATCTGTTCTTTAAAATTGAGGTGCAAAGGTAAACTAAAAAATGAAAAACTGAATTGAAATGTTTAAATCAGCCTTTTTTTATATTTAGGTAACGGATAACCGGGTATAGCAAACCGGAGGAAAATGCGCCGAACCGGAGGCCTTAACCCGACCTTTGGGGAGCAAGAAATAAGCATTTCAGCTATAATGTAAAGAGGAAAAAATATGGCATCATTTAGGCCTTCTGAAAAGGATTTTTTCAGAATTTAGTTCCCTGTACTATATTCGTATCTTTGCGCTTCGACATTTAAACCATATTTATGGCAAATACGCTTAAGCAGTTTGATGCTGCTGTACACCGATGTAAAGACATATTTGTGAAAAAAATGCACGACTATGGCACTTCCTGGAGGGTATTGCGCACTACGAGCATAACGGACCAGATGTTCATTAAAGCCCAGCGAATAAGAAGCATTGAAGAAAAGGGGGAACAGAAGGTTGAAGAAAACGTAAGTTCCGATTATATGGGCATATTCAATTATGCAGTTATAGGGCTTACCCAGTTGTCATTAAAAGACGATTCGCGCCTGGAGATTCCGGCACAGGAAATTGAAGCCCAGTTTGACAGGCATGTAAAAAGCGCACGGGCATTGCTGGTGAATAAAAATCATGATTATGGCGAGGCATGGCGCGAGATGCGGGTGTCTTCACTTACCGATCTTATTTTAATGAAGCTTTTGCGGATAAAGCAGATAGAAACAAACGAGGGGGTTACCCTGGCTTCAGAGGGTACCGACGCCAATTATTATGACTTGATGAATTATGCTATTTTTGCATTAATACGACTCGCTGAATTGGAGAAAGCATGAAGATTATAGTCAGAATTTGTCGTTTCCTTGTCGGAGTTCTTTTTATTTTTTCCGGATTCGTTAAAGCCGACGACCCCTTAGGCTTTACATACAAACTTCAGGAGTATTTTGCAAAGGAAGCCCTCAACATACCCTGGCTCAACGGCTTGGCGTTGCCATTAGCCATTGCAATTCCCATAGTGGAAATGGTGCTGGGTTTGATGATATTTATTGGCGCCAGAAAAAAAATCACCTTATGGCTGCTGCTCCTTACCATATTGTTTTTCTCCTTTCTCACCTTATACACAGCCCTCTATAACAAGGTAACGGAATGCGGCTGCTTCGGCGATGCCATACCCATGACTGCGTGGGCCTCTTTCGGGAAGAACATGGTGCTTCTCGTACTTATACTTATTTTATTCGCAGGCAGGAGTTATATAAATCCTGCCTTCCGTAAAGGCACCGAAGGCACCGCAATACTGCTTTTTACGGCTGTCTCCTTTATATTTTCATTGTACTGTTACAACTACCTGCCTGTAATTGATTTCAGACCATACAAGGTAGGAACGGATATGAAACAGGCTATGAAGGGCATACCCGAAATTGATAAATATTACTATACCTATCAGAATAAAACCACAGGCGTAAAAAAGGAATTTGAAACGGCTCCCGACAGCAACGGCTGGAAGTATGTTTCATACCGCACCGTTACCATAAAAAAAGGCATTGACCCGGTAGACTTCAATATTAATTCCCTCTCCGATGAAAATGTAACCGACAGCATTTTAAACATACCCGGTTATACGCTTCTGCTAATATCGGTTCACCTAAAAGAGTGGGGTGGAGGACGGGAAGTTATGCACAAGATTAATGAGCTTGCCCAACAATGCAGGAATAACAACATTGGATTTATATGCCTGACCAATTCGGGGGAGGATGAGATTGCCGCATTCACCAAAGCGTATAACCCGCAGTTTCAGTTTTTTAATACCGATGAGGTTGTTCTGAAAACCATGATACGCTCCAATCCGGGGCTGATTTTAATGAAGAACGCCGTTATCATCGCAGACTGGCATTTCCATTCCATCCCCGATTACAATAAATTAAAACAGGCATACTTTCATACAACATGATCAACTTTATACTAAGAAGGATATTTTACGGCATACTCGTACTGTTAGGAGTACTGGTGCTTGTCTTTCTGCTGTTCAATGCGCTTCCCGGCGACCCTGCCCGCCTTATGCTGGGGCAGCGTGCCGATCAGCAGTCAATAAAAATAATTGATAAAGACCTTGGTTTGGACAAACCACTATCCACCCAATTCCTGATGTATTGCAACGATCTGTCGCCCCTTTCCATCTATGATGAGAAGAGACCCGGCAGCGCCGTGTACCTTGATACGGCCAAATACTCTCACTTTGTAAGCCTTTTCAATGTAAGCAAAACCAAAGTGCTTGTTCTGAAATTCCCATACCTGCGTCGTTCCTATCAAACACGCAGAAAGGTAATAGATATTATAGCATCCACGTTGCCTAATACGGCCGTACTTGCCGTTACCGCTATATCGTTTGCCTCGGTGCTCGGCATTTTTCTGGGTATCGTTGCGGCATTGCTCAAGGATTCGTTATTCGACCGGATTTCGGTAATCTTATCCGTTCTCGGACTCGCAGGCCCCTCATTTTTTGTTGGCCTGATTTTTGCCTGGCTTTTCGGGCATGTGCTTAGCAAATACACTGGGTTGAATCCGGACGGTAACTTATGGACAATAGACGATGAGGGGAACGGTAGATATCTTGATTTAAAAAACCTGATACTGCCCGCCCTTACCCTTGGCATAAGGCCGCTGGCTATCATAGTGCAGTTAACGCGCAGCTCCATGACTGAAGTATTGTCGCAGGATTACATCCGGACGGCTTTCGCAAAAGGACTGCCGCTTAGGAAAATTATAAGCAAACACGCTTTGAAAAATGCGCTTAATCCCGTTGTTACGGCAATTTCAGGATGGTTTGCCAGCCTTATTGCAGGGGCGGTATTTGTAGAATATATCTTCGGCTGGGATGGTATAGGAAAAGAGGTGATAGATGCACTTGAACGATATGATTTGCCAGTAGTGATGGGGGTGGTGCTGGTTACTTCTATACTTTTTGTAATTATTAATATCACGGTGGATATTGTATATGCCCTGCTTGATCCAAGGATAAGGCTGAAGTAGGGAATGTGCCGCGAAAGGTAAGATACCGACAAGACAGGCAGTAAGATTATTGTAATTTAATGCTAAAAACTTAGGATTATGCGAAAGAAAATTGTTGCGGGTAATTGGAAAATGAACAAAACCTATCCGGAGGCAATACCCCTGCTTTACGGTATTAAGGATAACCTATTCAGAAGCCAGAATGTGGCGGGAGTGCTAAAAATAATAGCCCCGCCTTATCCATACCTTCACGACTTTTATGAATCCACCAAGGGCATCAAAAACTTTTATGTAGCCGCACAAAATTGTTCAAGTGAGGAGTCGGGTGCTTTTACCGGCGAGGTGTCGGCTGCCATGATTAAGTCGGTAGGTGCGCAGTATGTAATACTTGGGCACTCTGAACGGCGGCAATACTTTAACGAAAGTGAGCAGGATATTATGAAGAAGGTTGATTTGGCTCTGAAACATGACCTTATCCCTATTGTTTGTACGGGCGAGAATTCACAAAGCAGAAAGGAGAATCGGCAGTTTGAAATAGTCAGCAAGCAACTAAGCGAATCCCTTTTTCATCTTTCGCCCGAACAGTTTGCTAAAATCATTATTGCCTATGAACCAATATGGGCTATCGGTACAGGACTTACCGCCACCACGGCACAGGTACAGGAAATGCACCATTCCATTCGTTCATTCATCGAAACGAAATACGGATCTGATATTGCCGGCGGGGTTTCAATCCTATACGGAGGCAGTTGTAACGTAAGCAATTCGGCAGAGCTTTTTTCATGCTCCGATGTTGACGGTGGATTGATCGGCGGCGCTTCATTAAAGGCTGAAGATTTTTCGAACATAATACGTTCTTTTCCATCATGAAGTATGCTTCGAAGATAGTGCTGCTGATATTCCTGGGGATATTTCTTCAACAGGGAGTAAAGGGGCAGAACAAGATCACCGAATTTTCGTCGGACTCGGTTAAATTCCTGAAGGAACTGGACGATTATCTCCAGACGGGGTTGACAACCCATTCCGATGTAAAAACATTTATGGAGCAGTTTACAGTTGTTTGGAAATCGGGTGCCTACACATCGGAGTATAAAAATGCAACCGTTGACATCTCCAACGAGATGCTTGCACAGCATATTCCGGTTTATCCGCAATTCCAGACATTTCTGAACTCCATGCAGTTCTTTGTAAAAGGAGGTTTTTCTGAAACGCAATTTACCCAGTGGCGGACATGTCTTGAAAAGCTCGTAAAGCGCAAACCGCTAACCAATCTTGGCAATTATCTAACAACCAGCGTCAATCTTTTCGGATCAGGTGTGCTTTTCAAGTCGCAGGGATTGTCATGGAATGTCGGTAATAGTTCATTCAGGTTTAATTGCGACAGCGACTATCTGATTGTTTTCGACAACCTTAATCTTGTATCTACAGATGAACATAATGACAGCCTTGATATTTATAATACACACGGCAGTTTCTCCATTTTGAAAGGATTATGGAGGGGAACGGGAGGAAAAATAGATTGGACACGTACCGGCTTAGAAGCCAAAATGGTTTATGGTGAGTTGAAGAATTACACCATAAAGCTTGGACAGAGCGGTTTTGTTGCGGATTCCGTAACCTTTTGGAACAAATACTATTTTAAAGCACCCCTGCTGGGAACGGTAATTGAAAAAAATATTTACGAACCAAAGGGGCAGGAAACATATCCACGGTTTCAGTCTTATGGCAAAAGGTTTGATATTGCCAATCTTACCCCGGATATAACCTATAACGGAGGTTTTTATATGAAGGGAGGGAAATTTGTGGGTTCCGGAACAACTGAAGAACCGGCACGCCTTATTTTTAAGAGAAAAGGCAAGGTCTTTCTCGAAGTGGAATCGGTAGATTATAAAATTACCAAGGAACAAATTTCGGCCGACGATGCACGCATCATCATACATATTGATACCGATTCTATTTACCATCCCGATATACAGGTAGTTTATAATATCGCACAGAGGCACCTGTCGTTCATCAGGACAAATCAGGGACTATCACAATCGCCTTATTTCGACTCCTACCACAATGTAAACTGGTATTTTGAATATTTCTCATGGTATCTTGACCAGCCTAAGTTTGAGTTCAGGAATCTACCGGGAAGCGCACAGAATATAGCTGATTTTGAATCAAAGGATTATTTCAGACCCGATGTATTCACCCCGTTTGCCAACTCCATGGGCGCAAATTTCATTATGCAGGTGGCCGATTATTGCAAAACAATCAACGGCCGCGATTTTACTATAGATGCCCTATCGGGTTACCTGAATATAATTCCCGGTCAGGTGGAATCGATATTGCTTACCATGGCAACCATGGGGCTGGTTAACTATAACGAGCAGAACAACCACATACATGCGGAGGATAAACTTTTTAAATACGTTGCCGATGATATGCGGAAATCAGATTATGATGTGATAGATTTTCATTCGGTTGATCCGGGAAGTCAGCGTAGGGACACAGGTAAAGGAAGATTGACTACCAAGGTTACGCAGGACACCTTGCATAAAAACGCAATTTATGCACCCGATAATGGGGTGATGGACCTTACTACCAATGATATGAATCTGTACGGGATAAAAGTGGTAATTATCAGCGATTCGCAAGGAGTTTATCTCTTCCCCAAAAACCGTGAAATTACACTTCACCGGAACAGGGATTTTGATTTTGCAGGAAGCATTCAGGCCGGTAGGTTTGAATTCTTTGGCAAGCATTTCAGTTTCAAATACGACCAGTTTAAGATTAAAATGGTGAATACCGATTCCATTAGGATTCTTGCAGAATCTTTTGAGACAGATGCAAAAGGAAGGCACCATCTGGTGCCGGTGAAAAGCGTAATAGAGAGATTGACCGGAGAATTGGCCATAGACAGACCCGACAACAAATCGGGGATTAAGGGCTTGCATAATTACCCTGTGTTAAGAAGCGATTCAAATTCCTTTGTTTACTATGATAGGAGAAGCATTCAGGGCGGGGCATACAAGCGCGACAACTTCTATTTCCGCGTGGATCCCTTCACCATTGACAGCCTTGCTCGTTTTACCAATGCAGGGCTTCATTTCGGAGGCATGTTTTCGTCAGCCGGAATTGTGCCCGATATGAGAGAGGAGCTGCGTCTTCAGTCCGATTATTCACTTGGTTTTGTGCATGATGCTCCTGAAGGAGGCATAGCACTGTATGGGGGCAAGGGTAAGTTTTTCAATAAGCTGCGTTTAAGCAATCGCGGCTTTAAAGGAGGAGGCACAATTAACTATGTTACTTCCGTATCCAAGTCGGAAGATTTCACCTTTTATCCGGATTCCATGAATGCCGTGGCCTCAAGTTTCAATCTGAAAGAACAGAAGACCCCGCCTGAATTCCCACAGGTTTATGGCGACACCGTCCGTGAGCATTGGATGCCCAAAAAGGATTTTATGGATGTTAGCGACCTTAAACTTCCCTTTCAGTGCTATAACCACCAAAGCACCTTTCACGGGCACCTGCAGTTAAGTCCGGAATTGCTGACGGGTGGCGGACTGATAGACTTCCAGAAAGCCTACCTCACTTCGCATCTCATACGGTTTAAGCAACATAAATTTATGGCCGATACGGCAGACTTTTTCCTCAAAAAAATCGATTCTGCAGGAGGTATAGCCTTTAACACAAAAAATATGAACTCCGAAGTGGATTTTGAAAAGAGAATGGGCGAGTTCCTCTCAAACGGCGGCGGTTCCATGGTCGGCTTTCCGGTGAACAAATATATAGCCTTCATGGACGAGTTTAAATGGTATATGGATCAGGAAGACATTGATTTCTCTTCCAACAAAACCCAGCAGGCCATGAGCGAAGGGAAACAGCTTCAGTTTTCAGGATCGAAATTTATTTCCGTCGAGCCACATCAGGATTCATTGCAGTTCATAGCTCCAACCGCAAGATTCAGCCTGAAAAATTACCTTATTTCGGCGCATAATGTTCCGTTTATTAATGTAGCCGATGCGCAGATAATACCAGATAGCGGGAATGTATATGTAAGGCGGAATGCCGCAATGGACCCGCTGGTTAAATCTACCATAATCGCGAATACAGTAACCAAGTACTATAAATTATATAATTCTGATGTAAATATCAGCTCGCGGAAAAAATACGACGGATCGGGATACTTTGATTTTATTGATGAACTGAAAAACAAGAGGCCGATATTTTTCAGCAATATACATGTGGATACCACGCATCAAACCATTGCCTCCACAACTGTTGCCGATTCGGCGCATTTTGCCTTCAGCCCAAACTTTAAGTTCAAGGGCGATGTGAAACTGATAGCAAGCAATCCGTTTCTATTTTTTGACGGTGAATGCCGTATTGCCCACTCCTGCAATGAAATAAAAATATCCTGGGTAAAGTTTGCATCGCAGGTGGATCCCAACAATATAATGATACCTGTAAATGCCAATCCGGTGAACGAGGATAAAACAGCCTTGTCCTCCTCGCCGGTGCTGTCAGTATCACCCGATTCTGTCTACATATATCCTACATTTCTGTCCCCTGTCGTTAATCCGAAATACGACAATCCGTTTTTGGCCGACAGTGGTTTCCTCGCATTTGACAAAACAAGCGGGCAATACCGTATCTCCAGCAAGGAAAAGCTTGCCGAACAATCCGTTGCAGGCAATTACATAAGCCTGGATACAAGGAGGTGCATTCTATACAATGAAGGCATAATTAATCTGGGCGTAAACCTCGGGCAGCTTGACTGGAAGACTGCCGGCTCCGCTACCGACTATATTACCCCCGATTCGGTAACAATAAAGGCAATTATGTCCTTTAATTTTTTCTTCGACGACGGAGCGTTGGAAAAAATGAGCACCGATATGAGTAATTTTGTCGGATTGAAGCCTTTTGATTTTTCGAAACAGGATTACCAGAAGAGCCTGCGTGAAATACTTGGTAAAGATCAGGCGGATAAACTTATTACACAACTCACCCTTTACGGGGCCATGAAGAAGCTGCCCAAGGATGATCAGTTTACGCTCTTCCTAAGTCAGGTAAATTTAAAATGGAATTCATCATTGGGTTCGTATGTTTCCGAAGGGCCTATCGGAGTGGGTAGTATGGGTAAGGCAGCGATCAATAAACTGATATATGGCAAAATTGAATTACGTAAAGGTCGCCGCGGCGACCAGCTTAATATGTATCTGGAACTCGATCCCATGCACTGGTACTTTTTCAATTATAACCAAAATGTGATTTCAGCCTATTCGTCCAACAGCGACTTTAACAATGCCATTTCATCAATAAAATCGGATAAGAGGGAGCAAAAAACGGATAAGGGGAAATTCATATTCCAGCCTGCCGATGCCAACGCCAAAACTATATTTCTGCGGCGGGTAATGGCAAATTCCGATAACCAGTAGGATTAAAAATCACGGCCGTTTTATTCAAACGGGGCAACAAAATTTGAACAGAAGCTGTATTCCTCGCTTCGTTTATTCGAGAAAACAAGCACCGTTTTGTTCGCTGCATATCGTTCAATCATTTGCTGGTACCACTTAATTGCTCCGGCATCAAGGGCTGTGCAGGGTTCATCGAGAAGGAGTACGGGCGAATTGGTGAGAATGGCAATTCCGAGTTTCACCTTCTGTTTCATACCCGATGAAAAATACTTTAACTGTCTGTTCCCTGCCGGTTCGAGTTCCATGCGCGCAATCATTTCTGCTGCCGGAATAACGGTCTTCTTAAACTTTACATGAAAAGCTATCAGTTCTGCAAGGGAGTATTCTTCCGGAATATCAAGGTATGGAGCCGAAATGGAAATATGACGGAAAATCTCCTCGCTGCCTACCTGTGTCTTGCCATTGCTGTATGTTACCGTCCCTTCAGATAGAGTAAGACTGCCTGAAATTATTCTTAAAAGGGTTGATTTGCCGGAGCCGTTGGGGCCAGTTATTGCATATTTCCCGCCGGATATAAAATTTAAGGACAGTTTTCTGAATATCCAATTATTATTATAACGCTTGCCCGCATTCTCAATATTGATGATCATGCCTTTTCGGTACCAAGTGGGTTGTTACGGATTCTCATTTACTGCCTTAGATTTTGAAAGAAGCGCCGGGCCTTTTATTATGCCATTCTTCGATTCTTCAATAAATTTCAGTATGAGCGACTTTTCTTCCGAATCGGGTACTGTATCTTGTATTTCCTTCAGTGCGGTTGGCAGAGTGTATCCTTTTACATAAAGAATTCTATATATGTCTTCAATACGCGAAATCATTTCCTGCGTGTAGTTCCGGCGCATTAACCCTACTGTATTTACTCCTGCATAGGATAGCGGCTCGCGGGCTGCCTTAACAAAGGGCGGAACATTTTTCCTTACACTTGAGTCGGCGGCAAGGAAGGAGTGTGCGCCAATGCGGGTAAATTGCTGGACTTTGGTATAGCCTTCGAGTATGGCCCAGTCTTCTATATGTACGTGCCCTGCCAGGGCGCAGTATCCTGAAATAAGCACATGATCGCCTATCACACAATCGTGTCCTAAATGCACATAAACCATTATAACACAATTGCTGCCAATGGTAGTTTTGCGGTTTTCATTTGTTCCGCGGTGTATGGTGCAGTATTCGCGTATAGAAGTATTGTCGCCAATCTCAACCGTTGTATATTCTCCTGCAAACTTTAGGTCAATTGGAATAACCGATATTACGGCACCGGGAAATATTTTGCAGTTCTTTCCTATCCTTGAGCCCGGCATTATTATGGCGTGCGACATGATTACAGTTCCTTCGCCGATTTCAACGTCATCATGAATTACCGCAAAAGGCTCTACTGTTACATTTTTCGCCAATTTGGCGCCGGGGGCAATTTGTGCAAGCGGAGATAGCATTGAGGTTTTGTATGCTTTGTTTTTTACTTTTTGGCCATAATTTTTTCTATCGAAGTTCCGTTTGATGGTCTTTTCCTTGAGATCTGCGCCATCAGTTCAGCCTCGGTTGCAATTTTGTCGCCAACATAAGCAGTTCCTTTCATGCTAAAGATACCACGGCGTATTTCGCCCGACATTTCGAGCCTGAAAACAAGGGTGTCGCCCGGCACAACCTGATTACGGAAGCGCACATTGTCTATTTTCATAAAGTAGGCAAGGTAATCTTCGGGGTTGGAAACCGATTTGAGCGCAAGTATCCCTCCGGTTTGAGCCATGGCTTCTATCTGCAGCACGCCGGGCATAATCGGGTTGCCGGGATAATGTCCCTCGAAAAAATACTCGTTCATTGTAACATTTTTGATGCCAACAACGTGCGTTGGTCCTAATTCCAGAATTTTATCCACGAGTAAGAATGGCGGCCTATGGGGCAAAAACTTCATTATATCGACTACGTTCATCAAAGGTTCGGCATTGAGATTAAAGCGGGGGGCCGCCTTTTTTGCCTTTTCCTTTTTAATAACTTCTTTAATCTTTTTTGCAAAAGCAACATTGCCCGAATGACCGGGGCGTGCCGCCAGAATGTGCGCCTTGATAGGCATTCCCACAAGGGCCAGGTCGCCAACCATGTCAAGCAGTTTGTGGCGGGCAGGCTCATTAAAGAATTTAAGCTGTGTATTGTTCAATATGCCTTTGCCTTTCACTTCAATATTAGGCTTGTTGAATACTTTGGCAAGGTATTCGTGCTTTTCACGTGGCAGGTCCCTGTCAACTAAAACGATGGCATTGTCCATATCGCCCCCCTTAATCAGGTTATGCGATAAAAGTATTTCGAGTTCGTGCAGGAAGACGAAAGTGCGGCAGGCTGCAATTTCTTTTTTGAATTCACTGGTGTTGTAAATGGCAGCGTGTTGCGTACCAAGCACAGGTGAATTGTAGTCTACCATTACCGTAAGCCGGAATGTATCCTGCGGAACGGCGAGCATTTCAATATGCTTTTCGTTGTCTTCGTAGGTAAGATTGTCTTTTAACTCAAAATAAGTTCTTTCGGCCTCCTGCTCAACTATTCCGGCTTTTTCAAGTGCATCTACAAATTGCTTTGAGCTTCCGTCCATAATGGGTATTTCCGGCCCTGTAACCTCTATAAGGGCATTATCTATTCCCAGCCCGACAAGGGCGGCAAGTACATGTTCCGTGGTTGCAATTTTTGCCCCGTTTTGTTCCAGCGAGGTTCCTCTTTCGGTGTTCTTTACATTGTCCACATCGGCGTCAATCAGGGGTTGGCCGGGCAGGTCAACTCGCTGAAATTTAAACCAGTGGTTCACCGGTGCGGCTTTAAAGGTTACTGTAGTAAGTATACCTGTATGGAGTCCGCGGCCTGAAAGACTGACAGGATTTTTTATCGTTCGTTGTTTTTCTGACATACTTGAATTTGTGATTTTGAAATGCCTCCGGTATGCTGTTCTTACACCCTTTGCAAGTTAAGTGCAATTATACACTTTTTTTAAGAAATCTGCTTTGTGGCACGGTCTTCAATCTTCGATTCAAGATCATGGATTCTTTTAAGCAACTCGGGCAGGGTTTTGAACAGAACATAAGATTTTTTGTAGTTGAAATGGGCGAAGGCAGGGGAGCCTTGCACTATTTCATCGTCTTTCAAATCGGATGACACGCCCGACTGGGCAGCTATTTTTACCCTGTCGCCTATCTTCAGGTGACCGATAATGCCAACCTGCCCGCCGATGAGGCAATCGCGGCCTATCCTGGTTGAACCGGCAATGCCTGTTTGCGATACTATTACGGTATTTTCGCCAATTTCCACATTATGACCAATCTGAATCAGGTTATCCAATTTTACACCCTTTCGTAATATAGTAGAGCCAATAGTTGCCCTGTCAATCGTACAGTTTGAGCCTATCTCCACATTATCCTCTATTATCACGTTTCCTACCTGCGGCATTTTGCGGTAGTTGTTCTCCGTATTGGGTACAAAACCGAAGCCGTCGCCTCCGATAACTACGCCGGAATGAATTGTGCAATTTTTGCCAATTACACTTTCATGGTAAATTTTTACACCCGGATAGATCATGCTGTTGTCTCCTACTTTCGAATTGTCACCCAGATAAACGCCCGGAAAAATCCTTACATTTGAGCCTATTATCACGTTATCGCCGACGTAACTGAAAGATCCGACATAGGTATCCTTGCCAATCTTAGCCGTTTTTGCGACCCTGGCTCCTTCCTCTATCCCTGTTTTGTTGAATTGAAGTTTCTGATAGGCTTCCAGCAGGATGGAAAACGCCTCACGGGCATCCTTAACTTTAATAAGGGTAGAGATGCTTTGGTGAGTTACAATATCATTGCTTACAATAATAATCGAAGCTTTGGTTAAGGGCAGCCATGATGCGTATTTTGGGTTCGCTAAAAAGGTTAATGAACCGGGTTTCGCCTCCTCTATTTTCGATAAAGTATTTACGGTTTCAAGGGGATTCCCCTCTATTGTCCCTCCGATGAGGGCGGCAATTTGTTGTGCTGTAAATTCCATTGCCTCAAAGATAGCTAATAATTAGGAAATCGTTATTCCGGAATGAAATTCAATTAATTCCTTTAAGGAACGATCCCGACTGTGAAGGACTTCAAATTGTTCCGGTATTTTTTATAATATACTAAGCAGGCGAAAATCGATAACAGGAGATTTGCGATACCAAGCAAACCTGCATTGTACATCTTATGCGATAAGTTCATACCAATAAGGTCGGAGATGTTGCCGGCATACATAATGATGCTAAGGGTAAAGAAGGATGAATAAATAATATTCCGCTTTTGAAATAAAAATATGATCAGAAACATGATCAAGGGCAGGGTGAACAGGAAATGTTCGGTATCGGTTTTTAGTATAGACGGCATTATGGCAATAATCAGAAACCATTCAAATACCAGATTTGATTTTCGAGCTTCGGGGGTTGACAGTCTCCGGTAATTAAGTATGGCCAAGGTTATATAGGCAGCGATTAAAACAAGGATAATGAGGTATTGCAGAATTTTTAATTCCGGAACTCCTGCATAATAACGGCTGATTGCCTCTATAGTATTCGGGCTTGGAAAGGAATCCGAGTGATTCAGCATGGCATTAAACCACTGCCTGTTAAGGTCAACGGTATGATTAAAACCCAGAAGCAGAACAGGTGTAACGGATGCTAAAAGAAGGGTAGTTGCCGCTGTAAATGCTGTTTTGTAAGTCCTGTAAATGAGCAGCGGTATGAACAGCAGGACAAAAAATGGCTTTGTAATAATTACAAGGCCGAGCAATATGCCGGCATGTAGCATTTTTGCCTTGCCCAGGTAATAAATGCAGAGTGAAAGCAGGCACAGCAATATCATATTGATATTGCCTAAATCAACTTCCCTAACTATATGTGTAATCAAACAGACGAATGAAATGGACAGAATCAAGGCGGGTGTCTTAACCTCGTAGACGGAAAAGTGAGTCTGCAAAATTGCAAGTATAAGATTAAAGGTAAAAACCGTTATACAGGAAACTATTATAAAATAAACTATGCAGGCGACAGGGTAGGGGAGAAGCGATAGCGGGTAAAATAACAGTGCGATAAAGGGCGAATACTTATAATAGCCGGAACCTAAAGAAAAGGCAATATTGTAAAGCTGACTGCTTGTGGTTATTGCGCCTGCAGCCCCATAATATACTTTAAAGTCGTTAAGGGCGAACTTATGATTTACATTCTCTAGTATAAAATCGGCAAGAAAGAATACAGATGCGATTAGAACAAACTTATATGGAGGTGTTTTCAAGCGTTCACGAATTTATTTGTCAGACAATAAGGCCTGTCAGCAGCAGATCTTCGGTTTGTGGAGTATTTTGCAAGTGTTCTTCAATCAATTCCCGGAACTTGCTTCTTTGAGTTTCAGGATCAAGGTTAAAGACTTCTTTTATTTTTTGGAGTAAAGTATTCGCCCCGTTCGGAGAAGCCGTTCCCAGCCGGATTTGCCAGCCTTTGGAGAATGTATACAGAACATCGCCTTTTGCAGCTTGCAGGGTATAAAGACGTCTGTCGTTTTTTGTGAGATGACTATTGGTTTTGTCCGGAGTTATTTTAAAAAACTTCTTTTTGCCTATCAACCACATAGACAAATCGCTTCCTTCCCAGCATATTTTAGAGAGTTTATGATTCGCCACCAGCAGGGTTATATTGTTTTTGTCATCCATCTTGTTATCAATAGAGTTCCAATTTACCGATTCCCGTATCTTTTTCAATATTATTTCAGGATCAGCATCCGGTAAATTAAGGTAATTTTTCTGGAGAATTTTGCCTTGAGCTGACATGTGCAGAACATCAGGGTTTCCATACATGAGCAGTGTTGTATCCTGCCATCTTTCGCCCCGGCAAAATTTTCCCGATTCCACGGAATGGGGCATGTAAAGTATAAAGTACCCGTTCTGTGCTTTATCCCCTTCAGCCTTATGAGTTAAACTATAAATGTTAATTTGAAGAAGAAAAATAATAACAAGAGCGAGGAGCAGGATAAGTGCCGAGGCAATCTTTACCCATCTCCCTTTGCCGGATAAACCCATTAATACCATTTCCTTATCATCTTCCATTTTTTGAATTATACTTTCAATATGGTGCTCCTCTGCGGATTGGGCCTGTAATAATGCGTTGCCATGGTCTTTGGCCTCAAGTTTGTCCTTAGCAGACACATATTGCAGATAGGTATGATATGCCTTTTCCCATTCTCCTTTCTGTGCAAATAATGTACTTAAGTCCAGTGCGCTATTCTCAATGGTTTGCAAAAGATGAACGGAATCGGCAAGATACAGAGCCTGAAGGATATAATTTTCAGCTTCTTTTACGTTTTTCTGTTTGGAATAAATCTCCCCTATTTTATTTTTGCTTATTGCCATGCCCTCTAAATCGCCAATGCGTGTTGAGTAGTTTAAAGACAGGAATTCATATTCCAATGCCTTAGGGTAATCACCCTGCGATTCACAAATCACACCCATGTTGTCGGCAATCACGCTGCCTGCAGGCTTATCTCCGAGGGAATCGGCATAAGCCAGTGCTTCCGAATAATATTTTAGCGCTTCGGAATAATCGCTTTTCTTCCAGTAAGCCAAACCAACGTTACCCAATAAGGTCATCAGCAACGGAGGAGACCTTAATCCTGCCGCTGCATGAAGTGATTTAAGGCTATATGACAGTTGGCGGTTAATGTCTCCTTTTTCGCGGTATATGCTACCAATATTGGACAAGATGTTCGCTTTGAGTCTCGAGTCGCCGGCTTTGCCTGCAAACGATAATGCTTTGGTATAATTGCTAAGCGCTTGCGGAAAATTATTTTCGGAATAATAAAGAACTCCGATGTTATTATATCCCCTTGCCAATTCGGTATTGTCGCCTGTTTCAGTATTTAGCTTAATGGCATCTGAAAAGTACTTTAATGATTTTGGTTCGTTGCCCTGTATCCAGTAAAAGTCCCCAATGGAGTTCAGCATATACGCCTGCATTTTTTTATCGCCCGAACCAGTTATCAACCTTACTGCCTTTACATAATAATCCCGGGCTTGGGCGTAGGCTCCTTCCTTTTCGTAAACCATGCCGATATTGTTGCATATAAGGGCCGAACGTATCAAGGAGCCGATATCGTAACCCGTGTTTGCCCGAAGCGCTCTCTGGTAAGAAGCCAGTGAGGCAGGGTATTTGTGTTGATTGAAATAAACTGTACCCACATCATTAAGAGCCTCGGCAAGCCTGTTACGGTCGTTTAGTTTTTCGGCAACGGCAATAGCGCGGCTGCCCATTTGCAAGGCAGAATCAAATTTATGCTCCCTGGCATATAAAAGGCCCAGCAGGTGAAGGTGATTTGCCAAGATGGTGTCAGGCTTGTCATTTTCTACCAGAACAAGCAGAGAATCAATTTTGGTATGCTGGCTGTAAGCATCTGGCGTTGTGCATAAATAAAGCAGGGGCAACAATAATAGGGCAAGCCTGCCGCTAACCAATTCCCTTGCGGAAGAAATCACTTTTAAAGCGAGTGTTTTAAGTATTAAACTCTTATGCCAATCACACATACATCATCAACCTGTTCAAGGCCGCCTTTCCATATCTCAAATGTATCTTCAAGTTCTTTTTTCTGCTCTGCCAGGGGCTTTTGGCTTACAGCCAGCAACTTATCCTTCAGCTGCTTGTTTTTAAATTTCTTTCCTTCCGGACCTCCGAACTGGTCTGCAAAACCGTCGGTAAAAAGGTAAAGCATGTCACCTTTTTTCAAAGTCCGTTTATTCAGCGTGAAAGAGCTCATGTTTTCCCATTGTCCCACAGGCATCTTATCGGCTGGCAGCAATATAATTTCGTTCCCGCTTATCAGAACAGGGTTATTGTTCGATGCTGTATAGGAACAGGAAATGGTATCCGTATTCTTTTCCGTGGTCATGGCAAGCAGTATCCCGTCCATACCGTCTCTGCCGCCATCGCGCGATATGCTGTTTATCAGATGGGTGCGTACATAGTCAAAGGCCTCGGAAGGGGTTGCGATATCTTTTTCCGCCACGGCTTCATTCAGAAAAGATATATTAAGAAGGCTCATGAATGCCCCCGGAACTCCATGCCCGGTAGAATCGCATACTGCAAGGTAAAAAGTGCCGCTGTCGCTTGCATTCTGCTGGTTTTCTCTGTATGCGGCCCAGTAAAAGTCGCCGCTTACAATATCTTTTGGTTTAAAAATTATAAAATGGTCGGGGATGTATTTGTGTAACAACTCCTGATCGGCCAACAGGGTTCCCTGTATCCGCTTGGCATAATGTATGGAGTCGGTTACCTCTTTATTCTTTTCTGCCAGTTCGGCTGTTCTTTCCCTGACCTTATGCTCCAGAACTAAATTTTGCTCCCTGATCAGAGTTTCATTCTTCTGCACCTGAACAAGCGCTTCATGCTGCGCTTTTTCTTTTTCAACCTGCAGGAATTTTAGTTTGTCTCCCTGTGCAAAGGAGAGGAATACGCTTTCAATGGCGCCGCCGGTAACCACGGCCTTTAGGTTAAAAGAAGTGATGGGCAGCAAAGGTCCCGACAGGATGATGTATATAAGTGAGCCTAAATAGGCGCCGAATCCAATAAGAAAAAACATTGCACTCGGGCTGCCTTTGCGGTAGGCAATCACCCCTGCTGCAAGGCTCACTATTCCCAGCAGCAGCCCCAGAATCCTTATTACATCAAATGCAATGTGAATGTCTATCGGGGCAAGCACTACATCAAATGATACTACGGCCATAAAGGCATAGAGCATTTTTACGAACGAACCAGGCAGGAACCCTCTGAACAATTCTATTGTGAAAAGGGTTAAAAACACGCCAAATGCGGCGGGGAAGATGATGGGGTCAAACAGTACTACAGGCTTGAGAAAACCGGGCAGGTACATATAATTGCCATTAAACACCATGGTAAATATCCCGTTGCCGAATATATATAGCACATAGTAGATGTAAATCCTTTCCTTTTGCGTGAAAAACAAATAGAAGTTATATATGAGCATCATCAGCATTACGCCGTAACAGAGACCATTATACATATTCAAATCCTGTAAGAACCCCAGGAATGAATCAGCTTTTCCGATGGAAAAGTCTAATTGCATGGGGTAATAGTCCTGCAGTCTGAACATAAGTATGGTGGTATCTCCCGGTCTTAAATCCAGATTTACCATAATCTCATTTAAGGGTAACTTTTTGGCACTTAATGGAACCGTATTTCCCATACTGGTCTCCGTCCATTGTTCTGCACCTCGCTTCTGAAAAAACATTATACGGTTAAAGCTCGATGGCTGGAGTCCTAAATACCAATCGCCCGTTTCGGTGCAGGTTAAACTTATTTTGCCCCAGATAACATCCTTGGTAACATCAAAATTAGGTATCTCGTTCTTCACCGGCTGCCAGTCCCTGCTTTTCAGAGCCTCTGCAAGGGTTAAAGTACGTGCCGTGTCTCTTAGATACAAAAACTTGTTGCCCACGTGTACTGGTTCTCTTCCCGCAGGAACGGTATATATTGCCTGTGCCCGTAAAATGACCGAGGAGGAGAAAAGTGATGCAAGAAGGAGAAGGCGACTTGTCATGAATGATATATTTTAATAGTGGTAGAAAGAATCTTTAAATATACAAAATCCATGAACAAGTGCAACGGATTAAGGTTGAACAGGCAAGGATGAAAACCCGGCAATCCTTTAGCCAAAAAGACACAGGGCAGATATTGTACCTGCCCTGCGCACTTATTGCTTATGTCTTTTTCTTAATGAATAACCTCAAATTTGGCAGTTGCCAGCTTATCACCGGGGTTCCCGTTTATCGACAGGATGTAGGTGCCTGTGGCAAGCGCTCCCTTGTTGAAAGAGAAGTTGTTTTCACCTTTCCAGATGTAACCATTGTACAGATCTTTAACCATTTTTCCTGTCATATCATAAACCGCAACTTTAACAAACCCATTGTCGGGAGCGGTAAACTCCAAATGAAAGAAGTCGGTTGATACGGGGTTTGGCGAAATGGTGAGAGGGGTTAGCTGAACAGGCGGAGCCTCGTCAACATTAAGCGGTATGCAGGAACCGGGCGATTGAGGGGCAATCTGTTGCAGCCAGGTATTCCAGTAGCCGTTGGCGGCGCCATAGCTGGTGGAGGTCCAAACATCGCAGGAGTTATACTGCCGTTGGCAACCGGAATAGTCTCCCCAGCGGTTCATGCCATTCTGAAGGCAGTTTTGAACGGTTCCTGCGCCGTTTTTAAGAACGACTGGCGACGAAAATGTGCCATTTGGCGCGCAGGCAACAAGCTTAGACAAGGGATACTTGGTAGAATCGCCCTGTACGTATGAAATAACCACGGTTTCATCAGCCGGATTATTTGAATATGAAGCCACTGCGGGGTAACAGTCATCTACGCCCGGCTCGCTGAACAGGAACATGGAATCTTTGCGTGTGGAGACATTTAAACGGTTGTAAGCAATGGCATTCCAACCGCTGTTGCCCGTAAGATCGCGGTTGTAAACAAAATGTATGATTCCGTTCAGATAAAAGGCATTTTTCACCCTGCAGTCGTCATTGTTTAGTGATCCATAGGTTCGCCACCCAAGTTGTGCAGCAGGTCCTGCCACAGCGTAACTCTGTGTATTTACCGAAAATGAGTTTAAAGCGGGGCTGTGATACTGGTCGTTGGTAATTTGGTATAAGCCGATTGTTGAGCCGCTGCTGGCGCCGGTACTCACCATGTATATACCCGGACCATAGTTTCCCTGCTGCCCGTAGGTAGCTGGAATTAGTGTAAAAGGGGACCCTGCAATACCGGTCCAGGTCAAGTAAGTTATCGGTTGTCCGGCATAACCTTTGTTTTTATCTATTTGAAAACAGACCGCCTGATCGTATTGTTGGTTGCCGCCGTTGAATAAATTTCCGGTTACAAATAATTCGTTGTTTGAGAATCCCGCCTTTGGATAATCCATCCAGTCGCCGTTGCTCAATGGGTCGCCGCTGATTGTATAAACATTCCAGGCGCCGGCAGGGTTGTTGGTTTGCGAAAATGCAATAATTACGGAGTCGCCGGCTGACTGTGCCGTGCAAACAATGAAAACAAACATAAATCGATCTGCAACAGGATCGTACATACTCCAGGGGTCGCATAGCACGTTGGACAGGTTGGGACGGTTGGCAAAGCTGAAGAAGCCCTCATCCTGTACATAGTTTTGGGTGGGATTGTAAATGGCCACATCCGAATTAATCGTACTGCATATAAGTCCTGCATTGGATACCGCCATAACATTATCCTGCGGACAAGAGCCCTGAAAAACAGGCTGCAGCCCGGCATACAGGTTGGTTGTAATGGAATTGATTTGCTCTGAACGGTGTGCAGAGTTATTATCAGTTGCTGAATTATTCCGGGAATTGAACTTAATGTTCAACTTTTGCTGCTTTATGGCATCTATTGTATTCTGGTCGGGTGCGTTGTTGTCGCTTACCTCCGAATGATGCATGGATACTTTCCACTTCGGGTCGGTTTGCTGAAAGGTCATTACTCCCGAACAGGGTGCAGTTTGAAGAGGGCTGCAGGTGGCACTCCCTATTTTGTAACATTCATCAATAGGTATGGCGTGTTCTGTCTGCCCGTAAGTTTGCTGCATACAAAGCAATGCTGCCGAAATTAAAAGTATTTTTTTCATATTGAGGGTTTATTTAGAACGCTAATTTATAAAATAATCTTTTCTTAATTTTTTTAATTTATTAACAGCCGGCTCCAAGTATCAAATAT
>JABEUT010000196.1 GCA_013044305.1 Bacteroidia bacterium | reverse complement strand
TCTTGGAGCAACAACAAGACCACGGCTTCTATAACAGGTCTTTGCCCCGGTAACTATACCGATACGCTCACCGATGCCAACGGCTGCAAACTGGTTCAGCCATTCACGATAGGCGCCAACAGCACCATCACCTTAAGCACTTCGCAGGTAAATGTACCATGCAACGGAGGCTCTAACGGAAGCGCTTCGGTAACGGCGAGCGGCGGTGGTGGAATTTACAACTACAGCTGGTCGCCGGGGTTACAGACAAGCCAGTCCGTTTCGGGGCTTTCTTCCGGCTCTTATACCATAATGGTAACGGATCAGAACGGCTGCCAGGGAACAGACACCCTGTATATTACCCAGCCTACGGCCATTGCCATAAACCTGATGGTTACGCCTGATTCCTGCAACGGCTCCTGTGACGGAAGAATAATAGCCAATGTATCGGGTGGTACGCCTTCCTACTTATATAACTGGTCGCCGGGCCCAAGCAGTGCCGATTCAATAAAGGGACTTTGCCCGGGCACCTATTCGGTAAATGTAACTGACAACAATGGCTGTACGGCCACCGCCAATGTTACGCTAATCAATCCGCCTCTGTTCACTGAAAGCCACCTGCTTACCCGCCCAAGCTGCAACAGCAGCAATGACGGAGCAATAAGCATTACCCCTGCGGGGGGTATAGCGCCTTATACCTATACCTGGAGCCCCAACGGACTAACCTCGTCGTCTGCCAGCAACTTATCCATGGGTACATACACCATACTGGTAACGGATTCCACGGGCTGCACCTTAAAAGATACGATAACCCTTATACCCGATACCAACGTGATAGCCATTGCCGGAAACGACACAGGGATATGCGCCGGCACAGGTTTCCTTACGCTGAACGGCAGCAGGAGTTCCCCTACGGGCGTCCTGACCTATAGCTGGATTGACAGCAACAGCAGCGCGGTACTTGGCAATACCGCAATCATTACGATTACCGCCCCTGCCGGCACTACCACCTATGAGCTGGTAACGACCGATGGCTCCTGCACGGATACTGCAAGGGTGAAGGTTACCATTGTTCCCGGACCAACGGCCAGCGGCGGTCCTGACCAGCACATATTCATTTACAACAGCGTGCAAATTGGCGGCAGCCCTACAGGGCCATCCGGCTCCACATACAGGTGGCGGCCTCCCACCGGACTGAATGACAGCACCATATCCAATCCCATAGCATCACCTACGGTTACAACCACATACACGGTATTCGTAACCAATGCCTTGGGATGTACTTCATCTGATACAATTACAGTATTTATATTGCCGCAAATAGTGATATGGGACGGCTTTACGCCCAACGGCGACGGCATGAACGATGTTTGGGATATTGGCAACATAAACGAGTTTCCCGATGCAGTGGTGGAGATATACAACCGCTGGGGCGAACTGCTCTACCGTACGCAGGGTTACTATAAGCCATGGGACGGTATGTACAACAACGAGCCCGTGCCAGTGGGTACCTATTACTATATTATCAACCTGAACGACCCGCGGTTCCCCAAAGCGTACACGGGGCCGCTAACCATTCAGCGATAAGGAAACGATTTATTTGTAAAATGAAAAAAACAAACGGACATAATCGGGAAAGAAAGAACATAGCCATTGCGTTGTTCTTCTTTTTCTGTTTTCTGTTTACGGCATACAACATGAAAGCGCAGCAGCTGCCGCAATACACGCAGTACATGATAAACAGCTTTACCCTGAACCCGGCAGTGGCCGGAACCCAGCCCTACTTTGAGGCCTGCTCCGACAACCGTTACCAGTGGGTAGGCATTACCGATGCGCCCCGCACGTATATGCTAACCTTTGACGGCCCCATTACGCAGCAGCATATAGGCATTGGCGGATATGTTTATACCGACGTTACCGGACCGGTAAGTCATACCGGCTTCAATTCGGCATACTCCTACCACCTCGAAATAACCAAGGGGCTTAATCTTTCAATGGGTTTAACTGTAGGCATCATGCAGTTTGCCGTGAACGGCTCCCAGATAAGCCTTGAGGAAGTAGGCGACCCCGCCCTTACCAGCGCCCAGGAATCGGTTATTGTACCGGATATAGGTTGCGGCGCATACCTGTATGGCAGGAACTTTTACTTCGGCTTTGCCGCACCGCAGATTGTGCAAAGCAGGCTGCAGATAACCCAGATGTCAACCCCGGCAAATGAGCTGGTAACGCACTATTATACCACCGCCGGCTATAATTTTGACCTCGGCCATGACTTCAGCCTTGACCCCTGTGTGCTCGCAGAATATGTATTTCCGGCTCCCATACAATTTGATTTCAACCTGCGCGTGCTATACGAAAAGAAATTCTGGCTCGGCGCCGGCTACAGGACACTGGATGCGGTATATGCCATGATCGGCTACGTTTACCAGGACAACCTTACCTTCGGTTACTCCTATGACTATTCTATTACCGATATCAGGAACTACAGCTTCGGAACCAATGAAATATTCATTGGCATAAAGTTCGACAGGCAGAAGAATTACAAAGGAGTGCCCCAGTTTTAAGGGTACCGGCGCCCATTTGTTATACCATTGGTTGATGCCTGATGCCGATACGCTTTATTCTCCGTTTTTTTTACCTTTGAAAAAAAATGCTTTATGCAAACCCTTATTCTGAATGCCGGACAGATAGAAAAGAAGATTACCCGCATAGCCTACGAGATATACGAAGCCCATTCGGGCGAAAAAGAAGTAATACTTGCAGGCGTGGCTCCCGGCGGCTATATGCTTGCTGAAAGGATAAAAACAGCTCTTCAAAAAATATCACCTCTTATTGTTCCGCTTGTAAAAGTAAAAATAGATAAAACAGAGAATTTGCCTAAAGCCGAAGTGGGGCTTGATAAAAAACAAAAATTCGACGGCAAAGCCATTGTGCTTATAGATGATGTGCTGAACACCGGCACCATACTTGCCTGCAGTATGAAAGCCCTGCTTCAATTCGCTGTAAAGTCCATTCATATAGCCGTACTCGTTGACCGCAACCACACCATATTTCCGATAAAGGCCGATTACACAGGCTTGTCTATAGCCACAACCCTGCAGGAACACGTAGTGGTGAACCTTGGAACAAAAGGCAAGGAATCGGTGGCTCTTAAAGATTGATGAATGCAGGGGGCAAATGATCTTATGGAATTTGCAGAGGTAACCGGACCGGCAACAAGAAGGGATTTTCACAGGCTCCCGTTTCTGATATATAAAAACGACCCCAACTGGGTGCCTCACCTGCAGCAGGAAATTGAGGAGGTATTCAACCCAAAACACAATGCGTGCTTTTCGTATGGCGAAGCCGTAAGATGGGTGCTGTATGGCAAAACGAAAGAACCAATAGGCAGGGTTGCAGCTTTCATCAACAATAAGACTGCATACTCCTACGGGCAGCCAACAGGCGGCATAGGTTTCTTTGAGTGCATAGAGGATAAAGCCTCCGCTTTCGCCCTGTTCGACAAGTGCCGCGACTGGCTGCAGGCAAGGGGTATGAAGGCGATGGACGGACCGGTGAACTTCGGAGAAAAAGACCGATTCTGGGGGCTTCTTGCCGAGGGAGACAATACCAGAGCCATTTATGCCATGAACCATAACCCGCCCTATTACAAGCGGTTTTTTGAGGAATACGGTTTTACGAACTTCTACGAACAGATTGTGTATTACCGTAATACTACCGACCCGCCCAACGCACGTCTGGTGAGGCTGGCAGAAAGGGTTACGGGCGACCCGAACTACCGTTTTGAGACGCTTGATAAAAAACAAGCAGCAAAATATGCCGAAGACTTCCGCACCATATATAATAAAGCGTGGAAGGCGGAGCGAACCGATTTTGAAGAACTTAGCAGCGAACGCGCCCTGGAATTAATGCGTAAGCTGAAACCGATACTTGATGAGGACACCAACTGGTTCGCTTATTATAAAAACGAACCTGCCGGGGTATTTATATGCATACCCGAACTGAATGCCATAATGAGGCATGTAAAGGGCAATTTTAATTTATGGGGGAAGCTGAAATTTTTGTGGTATATGAAAACAGAGGGATGCAGGACTATGCTGGGCATAGTGTTTGGCATAGCGCCCGAATTTCAGGGCAAAGGTATTGAGGCTGCCATATTTACGGAACTTGGCAAAAGGATACAGCCCAAAAAATCGTACGACCAGATACTTATAAGCTGGATAGGGAATTTTAACCAGAAGATGATGCACCTGCTTACGGCTTTGCTGGATGCAGTGCCCTACAAAAAATTTATTACTTACCGATATTTTTTCAAGTAATTGCCAAAGTCAAATAGTTATTGGCTAATTAAAACTATTATCTTTGCACGCTATTTTTCAGATACTGTTGATTCCGTAGCTCAGTTGGTAGAGCACAACACTTTTAATGTTGGGGTCGCGGGTTCGAGCCCCGCCGGGATCACTCCTTTCAAATGGAAAACTTTGATTCCTTTTAAAGTAATAGGTCCAGGATTTTCAGTTATCAACTGATTTCCAGAAATAATCTTTCTCAAACCATATAAGAAGGTAGTCCTTAGTAGATTTAATCTGCCAAATATACCTATTCAGGTACTAACTGGAAGCACATATCTAACCACTAAAGTTACTGATAATAAGGTGTTTCTGTAACTACTAATTTTTTCGATCAATTTTATCGAACCGAAAGTCCCTGAAAATAAGTGACTTATACTTTTTGTACCCGGGGCGGGACTTGAACCCGCACAATCGCAATGATTACAGGATTTTAAGTCCTGCGTGTCTACCAATTCCACCACCCGGGCGAACAAATTATTTGGTAATGGCTTAAGGATTTGTTGAGCGAAAGACGGGTCTCGAACCCGCGACCTCAACCTTGGCAAGGTTGCGCTCTACCAACTGAGCTACTTTCGCTTGATTTGCGCTGCCAAATATTACATTTGGGGGTGCAAATATAAATATTCCCGAATAAGACAGGCTCTAAAAAAAATTGAAAACAGCCCCCGATGTGCATAGAGCATTGCATTACCTATTGTAAATGAGGGCGTTGATTAAATCGGGGTGCCTTTATCATTTGATTTCGTCGCGGCGCCATTCAGTCTGTAATCGCCCCGTCTTTTATGGTCAGTTTTCTGTCTGCCATGCCTGCCAGTTCCTCGTTGTGGGTAACAATAACAAAGGTCTGTTCAAACTTTTCGCGGAGTGAAAAAAACAAATTATGCAGTTCGCGTGCATTTGCCGAATCGAGGTTGCCCGAAGGCTCGTCGGCGAATATTACCGAAGGGTTGTTGATGAGCGCCCTGGCTACCGCCACCCTCTGCTGTTCGCCGCCCGACAGAGCTGCAGGCTTGTGTTCCAGCCGTTGTTCAAGGCCGAGCATGCCTAACAATTCTTTGGCTTTGCGTTTAACCTCTGCTGAATTTTTTTTGCCTATATAGCCCGGGATGCACACATTTTCCAGCGCCGTAAATTCGGGGAGCAGGTAATGAAACTGGAAAACGAAGCCTATGTTACTGTTGCGGAACAGTGACAGCTCCTTGTCTTTAAGCGAGTGTACCTGTATATTGTTTATTTCAATGGAGCCCTTGTCTGCCCGGTCAAGGGTTCCAAGTATTTGAAGCAAGGTGGTTTTCCCGGCCCCCGAAGCACCCACTATCGATACAACTTCGGCTTTTTTAATTTCAAGGTTAATACCTTTAAGCACGTTCAGGCTGCCATACGACTTGTATATCTCCCGGGCAACTATCATTTATTACGAATTCCCTTTAATAACGAGGGTACGGAGGGCTTTTACTTTTTCAATAATTGTTGCCAGCGCCTGCTCTTCATCCTTGCCTGGCTGTACCTGTTCAAAGGCGTTTCTTATTTCCTGAACGGGAGGAATAAGCTGGCTGCAATAAGAGGAGGTGCTTATCTGGTTGAGCAATCCGAGCAGCCGGTCGGAATATAGTTTTTGAAGGTAGAGCACATGCAACAGTTTTGTTTTGTTCATAGTGTCGCTAACGCTTGAAAGGCTTTGTGTGGTGAGATAGGTTCCTTCCAGCCAGCCTCCTACAAGCACCAGCACCTCGGCGGCTGTACGCTGGTTCTGTTTCAGGGTTTGGTCGATAACCCTGTAACCATCAAAAACTATTTTTTTAAGTGAGTCTTTATTGTTCTTGTTGTTTTCGGAGCGCACAATCATTTCCTCGGTAAATTCTACCGGAATACCAATGTCGTCGGCCAGTTTCTTTGCGTTTTTCAGATATGGCCCCACTTCCTGAAAGTGTTCAAAAGAGATAACATAAGCAAGGTCGGCGCCAAATACACCAAGGTTTATCGACTGCGTATTGCTTTCAGTGTAAAGGCTAACATTATCTGGCGGGTTTGTAAGCTTTGAAATAAATCCGGCATGAATGCTGTTGAGAGTGTCCACAATTCCTCCCGGAAAGGGCAGGTCGCTGATAAGGGCTGAAATTTTGGCAACGCTGCTGTCGCTGTTGTTTGTACCAACCTTTACGGCCTCATTTCCCTTGCCACTGTTGCATGATACCAAAAGAGCTATGGATACGCCTGCAAGCAGAATAAAATGGTATTTCTGTATGCTCATAAAGATTTAGTTTTGCCAAAGATAGAAAAATATACTTACAGATTTTCATCTTTTTTAATGCCAGGCTATAATTTGCGCATCATGCTCTTTGGCATTCCCTCTTTAACCCTGTTTTAAGCGGGTGATGGTATAACAGCAGGTCAACGGAAAGAACGCGGGTGGCTAATCGTTGATGTTCGTAATTTTTATACCTGCAAAGAATGAAGAGGTTCGGGCAATAAAATGTTTTTATCTTTGTAAATTCAGAAATGAAAATTTATGAGTGAACGGATACTACGTGCCCTGATGCAACTCTTTGCTATTTTGGCAAAAGCGGAATCGGGGGAAAATATTAAAGGAAGTGAAATTGTAAAGTCGTTCCTGAAGGAACAACTCAATCAGGAACTTGTTGAGCAATACCTGGCCTTATACGAGCAGTACCGCGAAGAGCTGCACCAGACCACTAAACGCAAGGACGGAAGTGAAAAAAAGCTATCGTTAAACTCCGTAAAGGTGCTGCGTATATGCAGCGACATCAACAAAGAACTGGCGCAAAAGCAAAAGGTAGTAGTACTTATCCGCCTAATAGAGTTTGTCAATTCCGAATCGGGCATTTCGCAGCAGGAGATGGAGTTCATCTCCACAGTGTCAGAAAGTTTCAATATACAGCCTGATGAATTCACATCCATAAAGGAATTTACCGAGTCTCCTGAAGCCCGTCCCGCCGACAAGTCGCGGCTCTTGCTGATTGATGCCCTTCAGCAGCCTGCACAGGGCGGCGCAAGGCATATTTATTGCGAAGACCTGGAAGGTGAAATATCCATACTGTACATAGCGAGTGTAAATATGTACATTTTCCGCTATCTGGGCAGCGCCACCATGTACCTGAACGGACAGGTGATAAAACCGAGCAAGGTAAATGTATTCAATCAGGGCGCTTCGGTGCGCAACCCCAAGATACGGCCTATTTATTACAGCGATGTGGTAGGCTCCTACCTTGCAAGCGAAACAAGGGCCAAGATAGTTTTTGAGGCAAGACACATCAATTATTTTTTCAACAAAAACAAACAGGGGCTGCACGATATAAATATAAAGGAGGAATCGGGCAAGCTGGTGGGAATAATGGGCGGTAGCGGAGCCGGCAAGAGCACGCTTCTTAAAATATTAAACGGCCTGTCGGTGCCTACACAGGGCGAGGTGCTCATCAACAACATAAACATACACTCTGGCAATAAAGCGGTGGCAGGGCAGATAGGCTATGTGCCGCAGGACGACCTGCTCATTGAAGACCTTTCGGTATTTCAAAACCTTTTTTACAGCGCCAAGCTATCCTTCGGTAACTTGAGCGATGCCGAGATAACCGTAAGGGTGAACAAAGTACTTACCGATTTGGGGCTGTTCGAGTCAAGCCATCTGAAGGTGGGGAACCCATTGGAGCAAACCATAAGCGGCGGGCAGCGCAAGCGCCTGAACATTGCACTTGAACTCATCCGCGAACCCGGCATTCTTTTTGTCGACGAGCCCACATCGGGGCTTTCCTCGCGCGATTCTGAAAACATCATGGACCTGCTCAAGGAGCTTACTCTGAAGGGCAAGCTCGTATTCGTGGTTATACACCAGCCCTCATCCGATATTTTCAAGATGTTCGACAAGCTGTATATCCTCGATACCGGCGGATACCCCATCTATTATGGAAACCCGATTGATGCCGTAGTATATTTTAAAAACATAAGCAATCAGGTAAATGCAAACGAAAGCGAGTGCCTTACCTGCGGCAACGTTAACCCCGAACAAATATTCAATATAATAGACGCCAAGGTACTCGACGAGTATGGCGACCTTACGAGGAACCGGAAGATATCGCCTCTGGAGTGGAACGGGCATTTCCTTAAACACTTTGAAGCGCCTGCGCAGGACGATAAATATGAGATGCCGCCCGCGGCCGAGTTCCACACCCCGGGAGTGTTCAGCCAGCTAAAAACATTCATCACCCGCGATGTGCTTTCGAAGCTTACCAATACCCAATACGTGGTAATAAGCCTGCTCGAGGCCCCGCTCCTCGCCTTCATCCTCGCATTCCTGATTCGTTACCACAGCAGCGATACCTCCTCCGGCAAAGTAGGCTACATATTCCGTACCAACGACAACCTGCCTACCTACATTTTCATGTCAGTGATAGTGGCACTGTTCCTCGGTTTGATGGTTAGCGCCGAGGAAATTATCCGCGACCAGAAGATAAGAAAGCGCGAAGCCTTCCTGAACCTTAGCAAGGGCAGCTACCTCATTTCCAAAATACTCATTATGTTCAGCATCTCGGCCCTGCAAATGCTGCTTTTTGTCCTTGTAGGCAATTCCATACTCGAACTAAAGGGCATGTGGGTTGATTACTGGGCCATATTGTTCACCGTTTCATGTTTTGCCAATCTTCTCGGCCTAAATATCTCTGCCAGTTTCAACTCCGCGGTAACCATATATATACTCATACCATTTCTTATCATTCCGCAATTGCTGCTTAGCGGCGTAGTCGTTAAATTCGACAAATTAAATCCCATCCCCTTCGTTTCATCTCAAACGGAAGTACCCTTTGTAGGGCAGGTTATGGCCTCGCGCTGGGCTTACGAGGCGCTAGCCGTAGATCAGTACATGAACAACGACTATGAGAGGAAATTCTATCCTTATGATAAGTTCTTCAGCATAGCCAACTATAAAAAAGGGTACTGGATGCAGCGCATGACCAACACCCTGGAAAGCGTGAACGAAAATTACAACAAACCTGCATCGGCTATTGATGTATCCGACGGCTTGCTGCTGCTGCAAAACGAGATCAGGAAAGAAATGAGGCACACCCCGAAGATCGTGTTTTGTTGTGCAGACAGCCTCGACCCTAAACATTTTTCGCCTTCAATATACAGCAAAACGAACGATTATCTCAATCAGCTGACCGACTATTACCGGCAAATGGAAAATGGCGCACAGGACGCCAAGGATAAGCTCGTAGAATCGTTGCAGGCTACCGATGCCCAGAAGGCGGCCTTTCTGAAGGAACAGGACGAGTACTCCAACGATAACCTGAAAAACGTTGTAACCAATCAGAGCGAACTGCTGAACAGTTCCATAGAACTGAACCATGAAATAGTGCAGAAGATAGACCCAATTTACCTCGATCCCGATAAATCAAGCCTCTTCGGCAACGCCCAGTTCTACGCCCCTACCAAAAGGGTTCTGGGTCAGTTATTCGATACCTTTATGGTGAACATGGGAATAATCTGGGGCATGACTGCCACCCTTATCATCACACTATACTTCTCGGTTCTGAAAAAATTTCTGGACTTGCTGGGAGGCATAAAAATACCGTTCATCTTTGGCAAAGGCAAAAAGTCATAGAGCAGCAAACGGGAGATATATTGTTGGAAAGTGAATTGCAAGCAGCCGGTCATTGAATGCCGATAGATACATGCTATCCTACAAAAAAGATTTTTTCAGCGCCCTTGCCCAGACAAGCCCCGAGCCCCTGCTGCTCGAAATAACCGGCGCCAGCGGCATTACCCTTACCGATAACAATGGTAAAAAATATAGCGACCTTATTTCAGGAATTGCAGTAAGCAATCTGGGGCATGGCAACAAGGCGATAACCGATGCCATTAAAAAACAGGCGGACAAGTTCACGCACCTGATGGTGTATGGCGAATACATACAGGCGCCACAAGCTCTTTTTGCAAAAAAGATAACCGCACTATTGCCCCGCAGCCTGAACTCGGTATATTTTGTCAATTCGGGGAGCGAAGCTGTAGAAGGTGCGCTTAAGCTGGCAAAGCGCTTTACCGGACGCACACAGATACTGTCGTTTAAAAATGCGTATCACGGAAGTACCCATGGCGCCTTGAGCGTTATGGGTGACGAGACACTTAAATCGCCTTACCGCCCGCTGCTACCTGGCATCACTTTGTCTGAAATAAATGACGAGACTGCACTGAAGGATATCAATGCAGATACGGCCTGCGTGATCATTGAGCCCGTACAGGGTGAAGGAGGAACCCGAACGGCATCGCCTGCATTCCTGTCGGCGCTGCGCAAAAAATGCAGCACGGCGGGTGCCCTGCTCATATTTGACGAGATACAAACCGGGTTCGGAAGAACGGGCAGGCTATTTGCATTTGAACATGCAGGCGTTACGCCGGATATCCTGCTGCTGGGCAAAGCCCTGGGTGGTGGCATGCCGCTTGGTGCTTTTATAGCCGGCCGCAAAGTGATGGAATGCCTTGCTGCCAATCCACCTCTGGGACACATCACCACCTTTGGTGGACATCCTGTAAGCTGCGCCGCCGCGCTGGCAGCGCTGAACGAATTGCTCAAAAAGAAACTCACCCCGAAAGCAAAGGCTAAAGAAAAGCTGTTCAGGCGGCTGCTGAAGCACAAAAGCATTGTGGAGATAAGGGGCAAAGGCCTGATGCTTGCCATACAGTTTGAGAATGAACAATTCTGCAAAAAAGTAATTGCGGTCTGCCTGCAAAATGGAATCATTGTCGATTGGTTCCTGTTTTGCCCCTCGGCCATGCGGTTGGCTCCGCCTCTCATCATCAATGAAAAGGAAATAAGGCAGGTATGCCGGAAATTAATAAGGGCTATGGACGAGGTTAGTCAGGCATAACTAGCTATTCAGGCTTCTTATCGGATTAATTTGTTCTTCCCCGGCCCGGCCGCAAGGGTGCGAGCGTATCATAACCCGACCGAATAAAGTGGAAGTATGGTGCCTGAACACGCAACCGCCTTTTGCCTCCTGATGAAATGCCGTGGCGGTTTTATGACGTGAAGAATACAGCGCAACATTCAAAACAACGGTAATGATAAAAGTGTACCCATATTTTTAGCGGGGATTCGTTATTTTTGCAGTCGGCCCGATGTTAATTTGAATAAGCGGGGAAGGCTTATTATTGATCTGCCACTGATTGCACTGCTAATAAACAAATACAAAAAAAATCAAAGCCCATCATGAAGTTAATAATTCCCATGGCCGGTTCTGGCAAACGCATGCGCCCGCACACACTTACGGTTCCCAAACCCCTGATACCTATTGCAGGCAGGCCGATGGTGCAGCACCTTGTAGAGGATATTTGCGCCATGAGCGTCCATAAGATAGAGGAGATTGGTTTCATCATAGGGGTAAACTTCGGAAAGGAAGCCGAAGAAAACCTGTTGAACATAGCCAAAAATGCGGGCGCCAAAGGAAAGATCTTTTATCAGGAACAGGCTCTCGGAACAGCACATGCTGCGTTATGCGCCGGACCTATGCTGGAGGGCAAAATAATAATCGCATTCTCCGATACTTTATTCAGAGGACAGGTGACCATTGATGAAAATAAGGACGGCATAATATGGGTGCAGAAAGTAGCCGACCCCAAAGCCTTCGGCGTGGTGAAACTCGATGAAAACCATTTTGTAACCGACTTTATAGAAAAGCCTGCCCAATTTGTTTCCGACCTTGCCATCATAGGCATTTATTATTTGAAAGACGGCGCCGTCCTGAAAAAGGAGATGCAGCGTCTGGTAGATAACGACCTGAAAGAAAAGGGAGAATACCAGCTCACCAACGCACTGGAGAACATGAAGCAAAAGGGAACGCGGTTTACCGTGGCAGAAGTATCGGAATGGCTCGATTGCGGAAATAAAGAGGCTACGCTGTTAACCAATAAAAGAATGCTCGAAACCAAGCCTCAAGCAAATATACCCCGGTCAGCGGAGGTGAAAAATGCAGTGCTGATACAACCCTGCCATATAGGCGAAAATGTGAAGATCATCAACTCGGTTGTAGGTCCTTATGTATCTATCGGGGCCGGAACTGCGTTAAACAATTCAGTAGTGTCCGACAGCATCATACAGGCAGGCTCTTCGTTGAAAAACGCCATTGTTTCCTGTTCAATGATGGGCAATAACGCACACTATGAAGGAAGGACAATGAATATAAACATAGGCGACTACAGTATATTGAAGCCGGAAGATGGGAAATAGAAAGCAAGAGGCTAAAAACAAGCATTACGGATTAAAGACCTTAGGGCTGCTTGCCTGTTTTCTATTGCCTGCCTTGTTATTCACCTCATGCTCATTGTTCCGCGGCGGGGCAGGCCGGCAATACGCCGGAGCAAAAGTGCCGCTCACAGCAGAACAAAGCGACCGGTTCAAATCAACATACTATGACGCCGAAACGGAAAAGATAACCGAGGACTACGATCAGGCGCTGAATCTTTTCAAACTATGCCTGGAAATTGACCCGTCGAGCGCCGCAGCCAACTTTGAGATAGCCGACATACTGGAGGGTACAAAGCACTCCGACTCGGCAATATATTACAGCAAAAGGGCGGCGCAGCTTGAACCATCCAACATTTGGTTCGAAGACCTGTACGCACAGTGCCTGCAAGACAAGGGCGATTACAAGGGCGTTGCAGAGGTGTACCGGAGCATAGTTAAAGACAACCCCGAAGAAGCCGATTATTACGCCAAACTCGGTGCAGCCGAATTGCAGGCAGGATTAACTTCTGCTGCCTTAGCCACCTATAACAGCATGGAGGCAAAATTCGGATTCAACGAAGATGTGTCGATGGATAAGGTAAGGGTATTTGAAAAGGCGAAAAACTATCTGGAAGCCGAGAATGAGATAAAGAAGCTGATACGCGAAGAGCCGTCCACACCCGAGTATTACGACATGCTGGGCAATGTGTATGAGCTGGAAGGGAAAAAAGATAAGGCCTTCAGCTTATACCGGCAGATGGAGGGAAGCAACCCTAACGATCCCATGGCCCACCTCGCATTGGCCGACTACTACCATGCCCAGCACAACGACAAGGACTCGTACCGCGAACTGGAACTGGCTTTTGCCGAAACCAGACTTGATGTAAACACCGAAATAGGCATATTAATCGGTTTTTACGAGGCCACCGACGGACACGACTCGCTCATGACCGAGGGCCTTAGGCTTTGCAAAATAATGACAGCCACACACCCCGACGACCCCAAGGGGCACAACTCCTACGGCAACTTTCTTATCCGGAACAGGGATTTTATGAAAGCTCGCGAACAGTACAGCCTCTCGATAAGCGAAGACAGCGGCAAATATTCCAACTGGAGCCAGCTCCTGCTTCTCGACCAAACCCTAAACGACTACCACGCCCTGGCTTTGGCAAGTCAAAGCGCCCTGAACATCTTTCCGGGCTACCCCCAGCTTTACCTCGATAACGGAATAGCTAACCTCGAACTGAAGAACTACCCCGAAGCCATTTCATCACTGCAACAGGGCTTGCAATATGTGCTTGGCGATTCGGGACTGCTGGTGCAGTTTTACTCATCGCTTGGCGACGCCTACAATGCCGTAAAGCGCTTTGGGGCATCCGATTCGGCATACGAGGCGGCCCTCGCCCTAAACCCCGACGACGACTATGTGCTGAATAACTACAGCTACTACCTTTCAATACGCAACACGAGGCTTGAACGGGCAGCTGCGATGAGCAAAAGGGCGAATGCCATTTCGCCGCTTAATGCCAATTACGAAGACACCTATGCCTGGATATTGTTTACCATGGGGCAGTACAAGGAAGCCAAAGAATGGCAGGAAGGAGCATTGCGGGACGGGGGTGATAAAAACGCAAACATCCTTGAGCATTACGGCGATATATTATTTAAGCTCGGAGAAAAAGAGAAGGCTGCGGATTATTGGCAAAAAGCCCGCGACACAGGTTCTTCTTCGGAGCTGTTGGAAAGAAAAATCAGGGATAAACAATATTACTCAAAGTAAAAAATAAGTTGAAAGGAAAAATGCCCGGCGACTTAAGAGATCTGTCAGTTACAGCCCCCTGCCGCCGGAGAGCAAGGAGCAGAGCTTATATTTTTTACCTGTGGCATAATCGCATAGCTGCTGCAGGGCTTGCGCTTCTGGTATTACTGTCCGTATCGTGCAAATCCACGCACAGCATTAAGGCAGTAAAGCAACAGAGCCCGCCTGTGCCATCTCTGAAAAAAATGAATATCTACACCCTTAGCTCCAAAATAAGATCGAGGCAGTTCAACTATAAATGGATAAGCGCCCACTTTTCAATAAACATAAGCGTGGACAGCTCCAGCAACAGCTTCGGCGGCACGGTGCGTATGCGCAAGGACAGCGTTATATGGCTGTCCATAGCCCCCTTGCTTGGTATTGAAGCCGACAGAATAATGCTTACCCAGGACAGCGCCATGGAAATGAACCGGTTGAAGGATACTTATTTCAAAGACGACTACGACTACATTAACAGCCGCCTTCACGAAGACCTCGACTTTGAACTTATTCAGGCAATAATGATTGGGAGCCGCATGGAGTTTATCAACGACACCTCCAAAATGAAATCGTACTTTAACGGCAGCGAATACATTGTGAGCACCATAAGAAGGAAAAGGATGAGAAGGGTGCTGTACAGGAATAAACCCCCGGTGCACAACAGGAATGAGGTGCAGTTTATTTTCCTTGACCCTTCCGATTTTCATATAACACATGTAAAAGTCCAGGATTTTGTGAACCACCGCTCCTTTGATGCCTACTACAGCGATTTCCAGAAGGTTGACTCGGTAAATTTTCCGTTCCATATAGAGTGCGTGATTGCGGCTGAAAGGAATATAAAAATAGATTTGCAGTACAAAAAAGTTATTTTCAAACCCGATGAAGAGGTGCCTTTTTTTATTCCGAAAAAGTACGAACGCATACAATACTGACGGCACCGCAATACCCATGCAAGGCTATTTGAGCAACACCGGCAAACATATAGAAAAACGCCTGCACCTGCTTGTTGCACTGTTACTTTTATTGCCGTCGTTGCTCTTCGGACAAAAAAACCGCAAGGAACTTGAACAGAGGAAAAAGAAACTACAGCAGGAAATGGCATCGCTGAACAATATGCTCAATGAGGCGAACAGCAATAAAGAAATAACCCTCACCCAGCTCCTTACCCTTAACCGTAAAATAAGCATCCGCCAGGAGATTATTTCAACCATAAGCGCGGAGGTGGACGTGCTTCAGACACAGATAAACGCCGGCAACGACACCATAAACGGAATGCAGATTAAGCTAAGCGATTTAAAAAAAGAATACGCCCGCATGATATTCGACGAATACGCCAATGAAAGCGCCTATAGTAAGCTGATGTTCATTTTTGCATCAAAGGACTTTGAACAGGCCATGATGCGCCTGAAGTATTTGCAGATTTATGAAGAATACAGGCACAGGCAGGCCATACTCATTGATTCTGCTAAAACCGACCTGACACTGAAAGTGGAGCAGCTGAAGAAGAAGAAGGAAGAAAAGAAAGCGCTGCTGGGTAGCCAGGAAGATGAAAAAACAAAACTTGCCAACGAAAAGCAGGAACAACAAAAAATATTCACCCAGTTGCAGGGAAAAGAAAAGAAACTAAGAGCGCAGATAGCCGAAAAACAAAGGGCTGAACGTAAGCTGAACGATGAAATACACAAGCTGATAGAAGAGGAAATAAAAAAGTCGAATGTAAATGCGGGGTCAAAAACTGGCAAAAAGTTCGAGATGATGCTGACTCCTGAAGCCAAAGCCCTTTCCAAAACCTTTGAGAGCAATAAAGGCAAGTTGCCCTGGCCCGTAGTAGAAGGCGTGATATATAAGCAGTTCGGCGAGTATTCGCCCATGCCCGGAATAACCGAAAATAACCTGGGTATTGATATTGCAACAACCAAAGGAGCCGTGGCAAGAGCCGTTTTCAACGGCACGGTTACGCACGTGGTGGAGGTACCATCGCTGGGCAAGGTGGTAATGATCAGGCACGGCGAGTTCCTTACCGTTTACGCCAACCTGAACCAGGTGTTTGTAAAAGTGGGCGACAAGGTGGATATTAAGCAGAACATAGGAACCATATTGTTTGATTCCGACGAAGGTAAAGCCGACCTGCAATTCCAGATATGGAAAGGGCAGGATAAGTTAAACCCGGAAGAATGGCTGTACAGCAACAATTAGCCGGCACAAGGGGCAGCAGCAATTAAAAATAATAGGTAAAACTGATGCCTGCGCTAAAACTGCTGTAAAAAATGTCATTGGCATTGGTGGAATACCTTGTAACCAACTTCGGAAACCACAAGGCAACGTTGGAAACCTCGAATACAGGATATGCCAGAAAGGGCATGATGGCCACATTCCTTATAAAATAGAATGCCAGCCCCGATTGAAAATTCAAAAATATATTACTGGCGCCTTCGCAAGCAAGGTCAATGGCTTGAGGCTGCTGTGCGGAATTTGAATAATGGTCTTCAATCTGTGACTTGCCAAAAATGTTCACCTCGTTGTAAAAGCCCACTTTTTTTATTTTTTTTATCATGTATAATCCGATGCCTGCGCCCAGATAGCTCCTGTATTCAGACTCATTGGCAACGGCGCCGCCCCCTGTGGGTGTAACCTGATAGAGGTAATGGTTCTGAAAGTAGCCGCCCTTGAACCTGATGCCGAAGATGGAATGTTTGCGGTTAACAAATGAATAGTCGTATGAGGCAATAATGAGCGGGCCTCCGCCGCTAACAGGCGAATAGCTTGAATTGTACTGATACTGGGAAAACAGAATGGGATAGGCAATGGTGAATCCGGCATCAATGCCTATTCCTTTTCTGCCCAGTAGCGAATCCTGCGCACCCGCAATAAACGGCGCAAGAAGAAAAGGGAGTGCGGCTATGAACCATCTTTTTTTCTGCATCATTTGCCGTTAGTTGAATAGGAAGGCATTAATTCCGTCAAAGTTAAATATGTTTTGATTTACAAAACCTCCTTTATTTTCTAATTATTAACATACAAGGCATTATTCGTACTTTTGCATTCTATGATAGTGGATATTTTTATTCCATGCTTTATGGACCAGCTTTACCCGCAGACCGGAATGAACATGGTTAAGGTGCTGGAAAAAGCGGGTTGCACGGTAAATTATAACGCCGAGCAGACCTGCTGCGGGCAGCCTGCTTTTAACGCCGGTTTCTGGAACGATTCCAAAAAGGTGGCTTCAAAGTTCATACATGAATTCCAGAACGACCGTTATATTGTTTCGCCCTCGGCATCGTGCGTGGGCTTTGTAAAAAACAGCTTCCCCGATATGTTTTACAATTCGGTGCTGCACAACGAACAGAAGCAGGTGTCGGGTAATATTCATGAGTTCAGCTCTTTTCTGGTAAATGTTTTGAAGATGACCGATTTCGGCGCCACCCTTGAAGGAGTGGCTACCTACCACGATTCCTGTGCTGCGCTGCGGGAATGCTCCATGAAGCAGGAACCCCGCACCCTTCTGGCACAGGTGCGCAAGCTGGAGCTGCGCGAAATGAAGGATACCGAAACATGCTGCGGATTCGGGGGTACCTTTTCGGCAAAATTTGAACCCATTGCCGTAGGAATGGTTTCCGATAAGGTTAAGAATGCACTGGAAACGGGGGCAAAATATATTATATCTACCGACACCTCGTGCCTGCTGCATATTGAAAGTTATATAAAAAAGCATAATGTAGATCTGAAAACAATGCACATAGCCGATGTGCTTGCTAACGGATGGAATTAGGCGCAGAGGTAAAATGTTCAATTTGACTGTAATGGGAATCAAGCCAAAAAGCGTGAACAAACCAGTAACCCCGGGCGCCGGTTTTAGTTTAAGACTGGCACTGTTCGCATTGTTGCTTATATCCTGTTTTGCAGGCGCACAGGTGCACGATTCCATTCCACTTATCCAGGCCGACAGCCTTAAAACCATTTATATTTTTGCAGATACGGGCAAGGCCATGAACCGTACCGATGAGCAGGGCCGTAAGCAGGGACTGTGGGAAAAGCGATATGCCAACGGCAAGTTAAGATACAAAGGGTGGTTTAAAAACGATAAACCAATTGGGGTTTTTAAATATTATTGGGATAACGACAGCATACAGAACATTACAGTGTATTCGCGCAACGGAGAAGTGGCGCATACAAGGATGTTTTACCAAAGCGGGGGAATATACGCCACAGGTAAGTTTGTGAACCGGAAGATGGACAGTGTATGGAAGTACTACAGCGAGTCGTCGAAACTCGTTTCAACCGAAGAATATCAGTTCGGGAACAAGGAAGGCAAAACCATCACCTATTATCCCGACGGTACGGTAATGGAAATAAAGAACTGGCACAATGGCATGCTCAACGGCCTGTGGCAGCACTTTTACAGTGACGGACAGCTGCAATTGCAGTCCAACTTTGTAAACAATAGCAAGGAAGGCAGGTTTGTAACCTATGACGACGGCAACGCCGAATCGCCTAAAGTGGAAGGTATGTATAAAAACAATGAAAGGGACGGCGACTGGCTATTCAATACCGACGATGATGCGGGAACCGTGGATACGCTGAAATACCGTAACGGCGTGCTTACCAACCCGCAGAGGTATGAGTTTACCCAGCACAACCTCGATTCATTAAAGGCTAAATACCACTACCTGCAGGAGGAGCTGGACCGCGGGGAAATACCCGGCAGCGGGCAGGACGGGGGTAATTTCAGGTAAAAAGCGCCCGGTTTAAGGTTCACAAGGTTACCCTGATGCGCTGCACCGTTCTTTTATCTGCGGCTTCGATGCTGAAGGTGAGATTGGCAAATTTTACCTGTTCCTTTTTATCTGGTATTCTCCCCGCCAGTTCAATTACAAAACCGCCAAGGGTATCTGCGCCTCCTTTGTGCTCCTGGAATATCACGGGGTCGAGTTCGGTTATCCGGCAAAAATCAATAAGCGATATTTTTCCTTCAAACACGTAATTGTGTTCATCCAGCCTTGAATAAATGAGCTTGTCTTCGTCAAATTCATCGCGGATCTCACCCAGTATTTCTTCCACAATATCCTCCATAGTTACAATGCCGGAGGTGCCTCCGAACTCGTCTACCACCACGGCAAGGTGAATTTTATCCTCGCGGAACTGCTCCAGCAGGTCATTTATCTTTTTGCTTTCGGGCACAAACAGGGGGGGGTGCAGCAGTGTTTTCCAGTTAAAGGAATCGCTTTCGCCGGTGCGGGCAATAAGGTCTTTGGTGTATAGTATGCCGGTAATGGTATCAGGCGATGATGAGTATATCGGTACCCTTGAAAATCCGCAGTCTATAACCTTTTTAAGCAGTTCGGTAAAGGGCAGGTTGTCCTGGAAGGCGATAATATCAATTCGCGGCTGCATTATTTCCTTTACATCCTTATTGCCGAAACTTATGATGTCGCGCAGTATCTTACGCTGCCCATGGGGAATGGCCGGAGCCGTTATTTCAAGGGCTTCGGACAGGTTTGCAGCCGACAGCCCTGCTTTTTTGCGGAGTATGTATTTATCGAGAAAGGACGTTGACAATACAAGCAGGGAGGCAAAGGGATAGAATACCGAACGGATAACGAACATAAACACCACAAGGCTGCGGGTTATGCCCAGAGCATGGCTTGCAGCAAGCCCTTTCGGAATTATATCGCATATCAGCAGGATGATGAGGGTTAGCCCTACCACTTCGATGATGGAATCGATAACTGGATGAATATGGATGCTGATAAGGCCTTCGGTTACATAAGCTGTCAGTATGATGATGCTCATATTGAAAAAGTTGTTGGCAATAATGAATGATGCAAGCACATGGTTTGAGTTATCGAACAGATGCATAATCTGCAAGTCTCGCCTCTCATCGGATGATTTAAGGACTGACCTTTCGGCAGCCGATATTGAAAAGAGGGCGGTTTCGGCGCTGGAAACCAAGGCAGACAGTATAATAAGCACCAGGATGACAAACCCTGCGGCAATCAGCGAAAAAGTACCGGTGGAGAAATAGAACATACCCGTGAAAAAGCTAAAATTAAGAAATTACGGGCAAATAAGGTTCTGCAGCCGGAGAGGGAATTGCTCAAATCAAGCCAAGTTTTTGAAATTGAATCAGAACGATATTTCGGAAGGCGGAGTTATGTCCAAATCATCCGGCGCTGCCGTTATGGCTTCCGTGGCGCCGTCGCCCGAAATGCTCTTGCGGCTTAATATGGTCAGGTTTTCCCCTACCACCTCCGTGGCTTTCTTTTTTGAGCCGTCCTTATCCTCCCAGGTGCGGGTCCGCAGCCGTCCTTCTATATAAACCTGCATTCCTTTTTTAAGGAGTTTTTCCGCCACTTCGGCAAGGCCGCGCCAAAGAACAATGTTGTGCCATTCGGTTGACTCAACCTTTTCTCCCGCCCTGTTTTTATGTACTTCGGTGGTTGCAAGCGGAAAGTTGGCAACAGCTATTCCGCCTTCCAGATAGCGGACTTCAGGGTCTTTACCC